>JAGVSZ010000468.1:7872-18518 GCA_019137045.1 Betaproteobacteria bacterium | reverse complement strand
GCGCCTGGGCGAGCGCCGCCTCGTAGCAGCGCTCGGCCTGCCCGTCCGCGCCGAGCAGCAGGTGGACGTTGCCGAGGTCGGAGTGGGCGTCGGGCGACGCGGGGTCGAGGGCGAGTGCGCGCTCGAGGAGGGCGCGCGCGTCCTGCAGGTCGCCCGAGCGCACCGCCTCCTGCGCGCGCTGCCGCAGCGTGCGGACCTCCTCCGCGCCGCCAGCGCGCACCCGGTTCAGCAGCGCGCGCAGCATTGCGCGGGCGGCCGTTGCGGCGCGAATGACCGTGTGATTTTCCCCATTCGGGTCGCCCGCGGCGCGGTTCGGGCGCCGGGACGGATGCTAGAATTCCGCCACGATTGGGGGACGAGTATGGGGCTCTTCTCGCTGTTTTCCAACAAGGAGATCAACGCGTTCGCGAAGGATCTCGCGGCCGACCTCGCCAAGCGCTATCCCTCCGCGCTCGACGTGAACCCCGCGAAGCGCGTCTCGGAGAACCGCCTCACGCGCGTGCTCGAGGAGACGCTGATGAAGGCGGTCGAGTTCCAGCGCACGCACAAGCTCGGGGTCCTCGGCAAGGCGAAACTCGGCAACGAGTTCCGCTGGCACCTGAAGGGCATGGGCTACACCGAGAAGTTCATCGAGGTGGCCACCGAGGGCCTGATGGTCTACCTCACGCGCGGTCCCCAGCCCGCGGGCGCCGCCTCCGGCGCCGAAAAATCCTGAGCCTCGCGCCCGGCGCGCCCGCTCAGGGCAGGTAGCCGGGAATCGCGCTCTCCTCGACCGCGTCGATCTGGTCCGGGTCGAGGAACTGCTCGGCGTACTTCATGTACACCCTGCGGCGGATGAACACGTCGAAGAGGTCCGGGTCGATGTGCCCGTTCAGCTTGAACTTGCCGAGGATGTGCAGCGACTCGGACAGCGTCTTGCCCTTCTTGTAGGGCCGGTCCTTGGCGGTGAGCGCCTCGAAGATGTCGGCGATCCCCATGACGCGCGCCTGCACCGACATCTGCTCGCGCCGCAGTCCCCGCGGGTAGCCCTTCCCGTCCATGCGCTCGTGGTGGCCGCCGGCGTACTCGGGCACGCTGCGCAGGTGCTTCGGCCACGGCAGCGCCTCGAGCATCTTGATGGTCGAGACGATGTGGTGGTTGATCACCTCGCGCTCCTCCTGCGTGAGCGTGCCGCGCTGGATCGTGAGGTTCTTCAGCTCGTCGTCGGTGAGGAAGTTCGCGGTGTTGCCGACCGGGTCGCGCCACTTGTACATGAGCCCGATCTGCTGCACGCGCTCCTGGTCGTCCTTCGACATCGACTCGGCGCCCACGTTGCAGCGGCGCAGGAACGTGCGGTCGTCCTCGATCTGGCGCAGCGTGTCGCGCAGCTCCTCGTCGATCTGGTAGCTGCGCTCGCGCCGGTTGATCTCCTCCATGCCGCTCGTGCGCGCGAGCTCGAGCTTGCGGTTGAGCGCGTCGATCTCCGCGTCGCGCTTGAGCACCTCGAAGCGGGTGTCGATCAGGTGGATGCGGTCGTAGATGGTCTCGAGCTTGGTGGCCTTGTCGACCACGTGCACCGGCGTGGTGATCTTGCCGCAGTCGTGCAGCAGCCCGGCGATGCGCAGCTCGTAGCGGTCCTTCTCGGTCATCGTGAAGTCGGCGAGCGGCCCGTCCGTGGTGTCGTTCACCGCCTCGGCCAGCATCATCGTGAGCTGCGGCACGCGCTGGCAGTGCCCGCCGGTGTAGGGCGACTTCTCGTCGATCGCCTCGTTGATCATGCGGATGAACGACTCGAACAGGGTCTCGAGCTGCACGATCAGCGCGCGGTTGGTGAGCGCGATCGCCGCCTGCGAGCCGAGCGACTCGGCCAGGCGCTGGTCGGAGGTGGAGAACGGCACGATCTCGCCGCTGACCGGGTCCTGGCAGTTGATGAGCTGCAGGACGCCGATGATCTCGCCCTCGTGGTTGCGCATCGGCACGGTGAGGAACGACTTCGACCGGTAGCCGGTCTTCTGGTCGAACTGGCGCGTGCCGGAGAAGTCGAACCCGACCTCGGTGTACGCGTCGGCGATGTTGACCGTCTGGCCGGTGAGCGCCGCGAACGCGGCCACCATCGAGGTGTTCGGGTCCCCGTCGACGTACAGCCGGATCGGGTAGAACGGGATCGCGTTGCCGGTCGTCCCGCCCAGCGCGATGTCGAGCGAGGCGGTGCGCACGATCTCGAAGCGCAGCTGCTGCGCCTCGCCCTCGCCCTCGATCAGGTACAGCGTCCCGCCGTCGGCGCGCGTGATCGTCTTGGCGGCGACCAGGATCTTCTCGAGCAGCGCGTTGAGGTTCTTCTCGAGCGAGAGCGCCGCCCCGATCTCGTTCAGCTGCTCGAGGCGGCGCAGCCAGTCCTCGCTCGCGGCGGCGGCGCCGTAGCCGGGCCGCCCGGGGGCGCTCTGGGGCAGGCTGCTCATCGGCGCGCCCGCCCTACTTGATGCAGACCGCGCGCACCTGCGCGAAGTCGGTCACGCCCTGCAGCACCTTCTCGATCCCGTCCATCTTCAAGGTGCGCATGCCCTCCTCGAGGGCGGTGGCGAGCATCTCGGCCACGCGCGCGTGCTCCTGGATGTTCTTCTTGATCGCGTCGGTGCCGACCAGGAGTTCGTGCAGGCCGAGACGCCCCTTGTAGCCGGTGTTGGAGCAGGCGTCGCAGCCGGCCGCCTTGTAGAGCGTGAACTGGCCCTTTTCGTCGGCGTACGAGGTGACCAGATCGCGGTAGACGCGCTCGTAGGCGCCCTTGGCGTCCTTCTTGAACTCGGCGGTGTTGAGCAGCTCCTGGCAGTACTCCTGCAGCAGATGCTTGATCTCGTCGGGCGCAGGGTTGTAGGGCTTCCTGCACTTCGTGCACAGCCGCTTCGCCAGGCGTTGCGCGAGGATGCCCACCAGCGCGTCGGCGAAGTTGAACGGGTCCATGCCCATGTCGAGCAGGCGCACGATCGACTCCGGCGCGCTGTTCGTGTGCAGCGTTGCGAACACCAGGTGGCCGGTGAGCGAGGCCTCGATGCCGATCGAGGTCGTCTCCTTGTCGCGCATCTCGCCGACCATGATGATGTCCGGGTCGGCGCGCAGGAACGCCTTCATCACCGTGGCGAAGTCGAGCCCCGCCTTGCGGTTGACCTGCACCTGGCGCAGGCCCTTCTGCGTGATCTCGACCGGGTCCTCGGCGGTCCAGATCTTCGTGTCGGGCGTGTTCAGGTAGCCGAGGACCGAGTGCAGCGTGGTCGTCTTGCCCGAGCCGGTGGGGCCGCAGCAGAAGAACAGCCCGTAGGGCTTCTCGATCACCTCCTTGAGACGCGGGAGGTTGTGCGGCGTGAGGCCGAGCTTGTCGAGCGGGATCGGCTCGCCGGCGGCGAGGATCCGCATCACGATGTCCTCCACGCCCCCCTGCACGGGGATCGTTGCCACGCGCAGCTCGATGTCGAGCGGGCCGAACTTCTTGAACTTGATCTTGCCGTCCTGCGGCTTGCGCCGCTCGGAGATGTCCAGGTCGCACATGATCTTGATGCGCGCGACCAGGGCGTTGCGGTACGAGGCCGGCACCTCGATGTAGGGCACGAGCGAGCCGTCCTTGCGGAAGCGCACCTCGGTCTTGGCCTTGCCGGGGTAGGACTCGATGTGGATGTCGGAGGCGCCCTGGTGGTGGGCGTCGACGATGATCTTGTTGACCAGCTTGACGAGTTCGTTGTCCGCCGCCGCGTTCAGGTCCTCGGCGGTGGTGGCCCCGTCCTCGGCGTCCTCCCCCAGCCCCTCGAGCAGGTCGCCGATGTCGCCGAGGTCGGTGTCGGCGCCGAAGAACTGGTTGAGCGTGTCGCGGAATTCGCGCTGGGTGGTGACGCAGTAGGTGATCTTGCTGTTCTTGGGAAAGATGTTGTTGACGATGCGCGAACCCTTGGTGCGCTCGGGGTCGAGGCACATCACCAGCAGCCCCTTCGGGTTCTCCTCCAGCGGCACCCAGCCGTGCTCCTGGACGTACTCCCGCTTGAGGTTCTTCAGCAGGTCCATCGGCTTGACGCGGTCGGGCTTGAGCGGCTCGTAGTTCACGCCGAAGTACTTCGCGAGCGCCCCGCCGACCGAGTTGAGCTTGACGTTCATCTCGTCGACCAGCACGGTCTCGATGTCCAGCGCCTTCTTGCGCGCGGTGCGGCCGGCGTTGTCCAGCTCCGCGGCGGTGATCACCGCGTCGGCCACCAGGAAGTCGTACTTCGACTTCGGCACCGCGAGCTTCTGGCGCTGCTTGAAGGCGATCGCGAGCGTCTTGCACAGCTCGACCACGCCCTCCTCGGCGAGCGGCCCGAACGGCGTGCCCGCCTTGTGGTTGATGAGCTGCACCACCCCGAGCAGGTCGCCCGCGGCGCCGTCGAGGATCGGGCACACCAGCATCTGCCGGGTGCGGTAGCCGGTGCGCTTGTCCACCTCCTGCAGGAAGCGCAGGTTGGGGCTGTGGCTCTTGAGCTCCGCCTCGTCGTACACGTCCTTGAAGTTGTGCAGCTTGCGCGACATCGCGGCGAAACCGGCGAGCGAGTGCTCGGCGATCGGGAGCTTGAGGTCGCGGAACGAGTTCAGCCCCGTCTTCACCTTCGAGACGATGGTTGCC
Source organism: Betaproteobacteria bacterium (assembly GCA_019137045.1). Taxonomy (GTDB): domain Bacteria; phylum Pseudomonadota; class Gammaproteobacteria; order Burkholderiales; family SG8-39; genus JAGVSZ01. The sequence continues at coordinate 13,900 of JAGVSZ010000468.1, read as the reverse complement.
TTGTCCTCGCCGGTCGCGTAGATGCTGAGCCGGTCGGCGTTGAACAGCGCGCAGACCTCGCCGCTCACCTCCAGCATGATCTCGTCGATGTTGCTGGTGGCGTGGATGCGGTTGGTGACCGCCTGCAGGCTCTTCTGGAACGCGAGCCGGCTCGCCACGTCCGCGGGCGGGACCGATTGGGGGCTCAGCACTGCGCTCATGTTCGGGCGTCCTGTCGGGTCGGCCGGCGCGCCGCGCGGCGCGCGCCGGCGCCGCGCCGGGACCGGCGCGAAAATCAATGGGGGACTCTAGCCTCCCGGGCGCGCTCCCAGCAACCGCGCCGGCCCGGCGCCTGCGGCTTTTGTATCAAATCGCGGCCTGCGCGCGCGCCCCGTCTCAGGCGGGGCCCGCGCCGCGCAGCCCGCCCTCGAGGACGAATGCCTTCAGCCCGCGCTGGGCGAGGAGAAATGCCGCCGCGGAGCTGCGCCGGCCGCTCTGGCAGTACAGCACGTACTCGCGGGTCCGGTCGAGCACCTTCACGGCGTTGCGGATCTCCGACAGCGGGATGTTGATCGCGCCGGGCAGCTTGTCATACTGGTACTCGGAGGGGTAGCGCACGTCGATCCACTGCCCGCCGGCGCCGACCTTGGCGCGCGCCTGGTCGAGGTTGACGCTCTGGAGCAGCGGCTTCTTGAGCAGCTCGTTGAAGTCGCCCTTCGCGAGCCGCAGCAGCGCGCCCTCCGCGAGCATGGTGACCGTGGCGTTGCGCTTGGCGTTGGCGACCAGCGCCTCCTCCCCGAAAGCGTCCCCGCTCTTCAGCTCGGCGAGCCGCATCGACACGCCCCCGACCGTGCGCTCCACCAGGCACTTGCCAGCCTCGATGACGTAGTAGTAGTCGCCGTCCTCGCCTTCCCGCACGACGACCTGCCCGCGCTTCACGTTCACGCGCGTGAAGCGGCGCAGCATCTCGTTGATGTGCGCGCTCGGCAGCTGGGCGAAGACGCCCGACTTGAGGTTGTTGATGCTGAAGAGGCCGGTGAGGATCGACCAGTTGGCCATCGTCGGCGGACCCGCCTCGGTCGCGCGCGAGCCGGTGCGCTCGGCGGCCGCGAGCTGGTCCCAGGTCACCATGATGTCGAGCAGGTCCTCGTCGATGCGCAGCAGCTCGATGTCGGTGATCGCCTTCGCCTGCGCGAACGGCGTGCGCCGCCCGAGCGGGTGGCGCGCCTCGGGCGTGCCCCCGACCACCACGTCGGAGCTGCCGTTGCCGAGGATGAGCGCGAGCTCTCCCTTCAGCAGGAACACGAGCTGTCCCGCCACGCCCTTCACCCGGAAGGGGTCGAGGGTCTTGCTCACCGGCTCGACCACGCACAGCTCGGCGAGCTCCCCCAGCCGCTGGGACGAGAGCGCGCTGATCGGCTCGAGCCCCTTGAGCACCGCCACGCCGATTCTCTCCGTTGACATCGCCGCCGCTTTCCGTGTTCGCCGCGCCGCCGCTAGAACTCGATGACCTGGTTGTTCTGCAGCATGCGCGGCCGGTACTGGCCGGCGTACTCCTCGAGCTCCTCCATGGTGAGCTCGATCTCGCCGGGCTTGAGGTGGGTGATGAAGATGTCGCAGCTGCGCTCGAGCTTGGCCAGCTCCTCGGCCAGCATGCTCGGGCACAGGTGCTTGGACATGACCGCGAGGTTCTTCTCGCGGTTGCAGAACGCGCACTCGATGATCAGCTGGCGCAGGTTGGCGATCTTGTTGACGATCGCCCACAGCGGGTCGTTGGTGGTGGTGTCGCCGGTGAACACCAGGCTCCCCTTGCCGCTGTCGAGCTGGTAGCCGACCGCCGGCACCACGTGGTTCGCCGGCAGCGCGGTGATGCGCCGGCCGTTGCCGAGCGCCACGGTCGCGCCGAGCTCGATCGGCTCGTAGCGCAGGAACGGCCGCTCGGGCGAGGGAATCTGGGTGAAGTCGGGCCAGATCGACCAGTTGAAGATGTGGTTCTTCAGGATCTCGATGGTCGCGGGCAGCGCGTGCACCGTGAGCGGCGCGTCGCGCATTCCGCCGACGGTGTCCACCATGAACGGGATCGCCGCGACGTGGTCGAGGTGCGAGTGGGTGAGGAACACCCGGTCGATCGGCGTCAGCTCGGCGAGCGTGAGGTCGCACACCCCGGTGCCCGCGTCGATCAGCACGTCGCGGTCGAGCAGCATCGAGGTGGTGCGCAGGTGCCGCCCACCGATCCCGCCGCTGCAACCGAGTACGCGGAGTCTCACGCGCTGTCCGGGGGTCTCGCTACTTCGTCTCGAACGCGGTCACGCCGTCCCACTCCGGGCCGGGCGAGGCCTGACGGTACCGAGCGACCCGCTCGGCGTATAAGGAATAAAGTGGCGCACCCGGATATAACCTCTGGAGATTGAAGAGGATTAGTTCCGCCTGCTCCCAGCTGCCCGCGCGGTAGGCCTTGAGCGCCTGGGCCCACAGCTTAAGCTCTTCCATGCGCTCCCTGCCCACTTCGTTCTCCGCCCCGACCGGCTCGTAGATCGCCACCGGCGCGTCCTTGCCCTTGACGCGGACGCGGTCGAGCTCGCGAAAGACCATCCCCGGCACCGCCTCGCGCGTGGCCTGCCCGACGATGATGCCCGCGCCGTACGCCTTGGTGAGGCCCTCGAGCCGGGAGGCGAGGTTCACCGCGTCTCCCATCACCGTGTAGGCCTTGCGCAGCTTCGACCCCATGTCGCCCACGCTCATCGGCCCGGTGTTGAGGCCGATCCCGATGCGGATCTCCGGCCACCCGCGCGCCCGGAACGCGGGGTTGAGGCGGGCGAGCTCCGCCTGCATCGCCAGCGCGGCCGCGAGCGCGTGACGGGCGTGCTGCGGGTCGGCCACCGGCGCGCCCCAGAACGCCATGATCGCGTCGCCCATGTACTTGTCGAGCGTTCCGCGGTGGGTGCGGATCACCAGGCTCATCGCGGTGAGGAACTCGTTCAGGAACGCCGCGAGCGCCTTGGGGTCGAACCCCTCGGCGATCGACGTGAACCCGCGGATGTCGGTGAAGAGCACGGTGAGAACCTCGTTCTTGCCCTCCATGCTGTACTGCGCCGGGTCGCGCGCCATCTCGTCCACCAGCTCCGGCGGGACGTACTGGCCGAAGAGCTCGGCGAACTGGCGCTTCGACCGCGTCTCGACGAAGTAGCCGTACGACATGTTCGCCGCGAACAGCGCGATGATCATGAGCACGCCCGCGGCGAGCGGGAGCGCGGTGTCGGCCTGGGTCCAGACGGCCACGTTGAGCGCGGCGACGAGCGCCAGCGCGGCGGCGGACGCGAGCGTCGCGCGCAGCGGCGAGAGCAGCGGCAGGACGAGCGCGAGCGTCAGCCCGAACGCGAGGAGCAGCAGCACCTCGGCGCCGACCACGTAGGCCGGGCGCTGCTTGATCGACCCGTCGAGCATGCCCGCGATCAGGTTGGCGTGGATCTCGACCCCGGGATAGGCGGTCCCGACCGGGGTCGCGCGCAGGTCCACCAGTCCGGGCGCGGACGCGCCGACGAGCACCACGCGGCCCTTGATGCGCTCGACCGGCACCCGGTCGTGGAAGAGGTCGGCGGCCGAGACGTACGGAAAGCTGCGCACCTTGCCGCGATAGGGCACGAGCGCCGCGGCGTTGGCGTCGAGCGGGATGCGGCGCGGCCCGACCTCGAGCCACTCGAGCCCGGCGTAGCCGCGCGCGAGGAAGCGGCCTTCGGGCGCGAAGCCCGCCTCGACTTTCGGCTGGCCGGCGAGCGCGCGGAAGACCGCGAGCGACAGCGGCTCGTAGTACTCCCCCTTGTACTCCGCCAGCATCGGGACGCGGCGGATGATGCCGTCCTCGTCCACGAGCGGCGTGAAGTGCCCGGCGCCGAGCGTCGCCTGCTGGAACTGCGGCAGGTTGGCGCCGTAGCCCTGGTAGCGCGCGAACGCGATCGGGCGCCCGCGGAAGACGCGCGCGTCGAGCACCGGCGCGGGCAGCGCCCCGCTCGCCTCGGACTCCGGGCTGGTGAAATAGAACCCCAGTATCACCGGGCGGTCCTTCAGCGCCGCGGCGAAGCGCCCGTCGTTGTCCAGCTGCGGCCGCAGCCGCCCGAGCGCCTCGTGGAATTCGCGCGCGTCCTTCAGTTCGCCGGCCGCGAGCCGCTCGAGCACCGGCAGCCCGCTCGAGCGGTCGGGCTCCCCGTTGACCACGTCGAACGCGACCAGCGCGGCGCCGTAGCGGTCGAAGAGGCGCGTGACGAGCGCGGCCATGACGTCGCGGCCCCACGGCCAGCGCCCGAGCCCGGGCGTGGCGAGGCTGCGCTCGTCGATGTCCAGGATCACGATGCGGTCGTCCACGCCGCCGGGCGCGGTGAGGCGCAGCCGCGTGTCGTAGAGCACGTGGTCGAGGCGCGTGACGATCCCGAGCTCGTAGAACCGCGCCGCGTGGCCGACGAAGACCGCGAGGACCGCGAGGCCGAGCAGGATGCGACCGAGGTGCTGCCTCACGGGGCGGGGTCCCCGCGGGCGCCGCGCAGGGCGCGTTCAGGCCGCCGATTCAACCGCGCGCTCCCGCCTGACCGCGTCGCCGCCGCACGAGCGTGCGGCCGGCTCAGGTCTTGTAGAAGAACTCCATCTTGACGCCCGCGAGCTCGACGATGTCGTGGTCGTTGAGCGGATGCGCCTGCGCGTCGAGGAGCCGGCCGTTGAGGATCGGGAAGTTCGCGCCCTCGACGTGGGTGATGAAGAACCCCTGCGGGCGCTTGGTGATCACGGCCACCTGGACGCCGGGCTTCCCGAGCGTGGTGAGCGCCTTGGTGATCTCCATCTCCTTGCCGGCGTTCGAGCCCGAGAGGATCTGGATCGCGGCGACCTTGCCGCCCGCGGCGAGCGGCTGGGAGGCGGACAGCGGCTGCGAAGCGCCCATGGTCGGCACGCCCTGCGAGGCCGAGACCGACCGCACCGGCTGCGAAGACGAGGTCGCCGCGGTGTGCAGCGGCTGCGAGGCGCCCATGGCCGGGGTCGGCTGCGAGGTGCCCATGGTCGGTACCGCCTGCGAGGTCGCGGGCTTCGGCGCGTCCGCCTTGGGCACCGCGCCGGGGCGCAGGACCATGGTCTTCTCGAAGTCCTGCGGCGCGGCCGACTTGCTGCTCTGGTCGCCGACGTATTTCAGCTTGTACTTGCCGAGCTCGACCACGTCGTTGTTCTGGAGGAAGTGCTTCTTGATCGGCTGCCCGTTCACCAGCGTTCCGTTCGTGGACCCGAGGTCCTCGAGGAACGAGTCGTTCAGGATCGTCACGATCACCGCGTGCTCGCCCGACACGGCCAGGTTGTCGATCTGGATGTCGTTGTGCGGCTTGCGCCCGATGGTGGTGCGCTCCTTGGTGAGCGCGATCTCCTTGAGCACCAGACCGTCCATACTCAGTATCAGCTTTGCAGGCATGGCAGTGTCCCCGTCTATTTCAACCAGCTGAACAAGCGCGAGAGCCAGCCCTTCGGCGCGGCGTAGTCCCTCACCACTCGGACCAGAATCACGGACACGTTGTCGCGTCCGCCGTTGTCGTTCGCCATCTGCACCAGCTGCTGCGCGGCCAGGCGCAGGTTGGCCGACAGCGTCTGCAGCGTCATGCCGATGTCCTCGTCGCTCACCATGTCGTTCAGGCCGTCGGAGCACAGCAGGTAGACGTCGCCCGGCTGCGCCTCGAAGCAGGTGAGCTCCGGCTCGACCGTGGGATCGATGCCGAGCGCGCGCGTCACCAGGTTCTTGTTCTGCGAGAACTTGGCCTGCTCGGGCGTGATCATGCCGCTGTCGATCTGCTCCTGCAGCAGGGAGTGGTCGCGCGTGAGCTGCTCGAACGCCTCGCCGCGCAGGCGGTAGGCGCGCGAGTCGCCGATGTGCGCGAGCATCACCTTGTTGTCGTAGAACAGCCCCGCCACCAGCGTCGTGCCCATGCCCGAGTACTGCGGCTGGCTCTGCGCGGCCTGGAAGATCGAGGTGTTCGCCTTCGCGATCTGGTCCTTCAGCAGCTTTTCCGCCCACGGCCGCCCG
>JAGVSZ010000468.1:0-7845 GCA_019137045.1 Betaproteobacteria bacterium | reverse complement strand
GCAGGTGCTGCAGCTCGGTGGTGATCACGGTGGTCGCCATCCCGCTCGCCACTTCGCCGGCGTTGTAGCCGCCCATGCCGTCGGCGAGCACCACCAGGCCCTTGGTCGCGTCGGCCGCGATCGAGTCCTCGTTGTGCGAGCGGACGATGCCCGGGTCGGTGCAGCTCGCGATCTCGAGTGCTTGGCTCAGGTTCATGGCGCCGCAAACGGAATGGCAGCGTCCGCTCGCTCGTAATCGGGGTCGAGCGGACGCGGTCCCGGGTCGGTGCAGCTCGCGATCTCGAGTGCCTGGCTCAAGTTCATCGTCTCAGAGCGAGATGTCGACGTCGCGCTGGCGCGCACCGGCCCCGCTCACGCACTGCCGCAGCGCCTGGGCGAACGCCTCGCCGGTCTGGAACCGCGCGTCGGCGTCCTTCGCCATCGCGCGCTCGAGGAACGCCGCGAGCGCCGGCGGCACGGCGGGGTTGCGCCGCAGGATGTCCGGCGCCGGCTCGTTCGCGATCCTGAACATGAGCTGGGCCATCGACTCGCCCTCGAACGGGAGGTGCCCGCACAGCAGCTGGTACAGGCTGGCGGCGAGCGAGAAGAGGTCCGAGCGCCCGTCGATCTTCTTCCCGGCGAGCTGCTCGGGCGACATGTAGGAGGGGGTGCCGAGCACCATGCCGGTCTTGGTCTTGGACGCGTCGGTGATGCGCGCGATGCCGAAGTCGGTCACCTTCACGGTGTCGGACTGCGGCTCGTACATGATGTTCGCCGGCTTCACGTCGCGGTGGACGACGTTCTGCCGGTGCGCGTAGCCGAGCGCCTCGGCCACGCGCGCGACGATCGACACCACCCGGTCGGGCGGCAGCAGGGCGCCCGGCTTGGTGTACGGCGCGAGGTCCCGTCCCTGCAGGAACTCCATCGCGATGTAGGCGAGGTCGTGCTCCTCCCCGGCGTCGAAGATCGTCACGATGTTGGGGTGGTTGAGGCGCCCGGCGGTCTCGGCCTCGCGGAAGAAGCGCGCCTTCACGTCGGCCAGCTCGTCGGCCTCGAACTCCTGCGCGAGCGCCATGGTCTTGATCGCCACCACGCGCCCGATCTTCGGGTCCTTGCCCTGGTACACCACGCCCATCGCGCCCTTGCCGAGCTCCTTCTCGACCTGGTAGCGGCCGAGCATCGGCTTCTCGACCGCGTCGGCGGTGAGGATGCTCGTGTTGGTGCGCGCGGCGCCGCCGCCGAGGATGACGGTCTCCGAGAGCTGCTTCGCGCGCGCGACCTTCTGGCCGACGTCGCGGTACTTGGGGTTGCGCTCGGCGACGTAGCGGAAGACGTTCTCCGCCTTGTTGAACTGGCGCTTGCGCTCGAAGTCGAGCGCGAGGTTGTACAGGTTGTCGAGCAGCGTGTCGTCGACCGGGCACTTGCGGAAGTAGTCGAACGCCATGTCGAGCTGCCCCTGGCCCTGGAACGCGAGCCCGAGCATGCGGTTGGACGCGGCCGACTCGGCCTCGGACTTCTCCTTGCCCTCCTCGGTGACGAGGAAGCGCTTGGTGGTGAGGGCCACGTGGCCGAGCACGAGCAGGACCGCCGGCAGCATGAGCTGGAGCCACAGGCCCTTGCCCGCCATGAGCGCAAAGTGCGTCCCGACGATCGCCGCCAGCAGCAGCGCGGTGACCGCCGCGCCCATCCCGGCCTTCAGGCGCGGCAGGGCGGCGATCAGGTAGAGCGCGACCAGCAGATAGACGCCGAACTCCGCCCAGACCGCCCAGGCCGGAACGACGAAGAAATGCTCCTGCAGGATCGAGGACACCGAGTGCGCGAGCGTGAGCACCGGGGCCATCGCGGGCGAGACCATCTTCCCGGAGTACACGTCGAAGAACGAATCGACCGGGAAGGCCGGCCGGCCGTCCCGGTCCTTGTAGAAGTACGTGTACATCTGCAGCCGCGGATCGGTGGTGATGCGCAGGTTCGCGAGGCTCACGCCTTCGCCGAGCGCGACCTTGATGTCGCCCGGCCCGAGGTTGAGACTGCGGGCCGCGATCAGCATCGACAGCGACGGATAGAGCTGGTCGAAGTGCGCGAGGACGAGCGGCTCGGAGCGGATCCCGCCGTCCACGTCGACGCGCGCGTTGAGGTGCCCGACGCCGGCGGTGGCGCGGCCGAGCGCGTCGACCGGGAACACGACGTCGGCCGCGGTCGTGAACGGCGTCTCCGCCCCGTCCCCCTGGACGTTCGCGAGGGCGTTGCGGGTGACGAAGTCGGGCAGCGGCCGGTCCGGCTTGCCGCGCGCCTCGCCGAGCGAGAACAGCATCGGCAGCAGCACGTTGCCGGCCTTGGCATAGCTCGCGGCGAGCTTGCGGTCGGTGTCGAGGGCGCCTTCGGCCTCCTGGAGCAGCGCGCCCATCTGCGCGAGCGGAGAGCCGGGTTCGGCCGCGGCGGCGGGGTCGGCCAGGAGCTTGCGGTACTCGCCGTCCAGCTTGCGGATGTACGCGAGCCCGGGGTCGATCTGGGGCTCGGTGAAGAACACGAGGTTGCCGACCACCTTGGCCCTGCCGGCGGTCAGGGTCTCGGTCAGCCGCGCGTGGACGTCGCGCGACCAGGGCCAGCGCCCGATGTTGCGCAGGCTCGCCTCGTCGATCGCGATCACCGCGATGCGGTCGGAGGGCGTCCGGTCGGTCGCGCGCACGCCCATGTCGTAGGCCTTGCGCTCGAGGCTCTGGATGAGATCGGAACCGGCGAGAAAGAGCAGCCCCACGGCCAGAACGAGGCCGAGCAGCCAGTCCCTTTTCCAGAATCCCGCCTTGCTCACCGCCCTAGGTCTCCCCGGCGTTGTTCTCGTTGTCTACGCGTTACGGGGCGCGTCGTGTGAGCTCGCGCGGTCGCGCGGCGGCAATTTCGCCCGCTTGGCGGCGCGCCGCAATCCTTTGCGGCGCGGGAAAACCCCCGCCTATCCCCTAAGTTCCTGTAGAAACAGGAGCATAATTGCCATTCTTACAGTCGGGTATGAAATTAGTCAAATTCTCTGCCGACTTACCGTCACTGCCGCCCCCCGAACGACCCCGATCGGCCCCCCCGGAAGCGACGACGGCGAGCGCGCGGCTCGCCGTCCCCGTCTCCACCGCGCCGGCTCGGCTCAGGTCCCGAGCACCGTCCCGACGGTCAGTCCGAGCGCGGCGGCGAGCTCCGCGCCGCCGATCTTCCGGGTCTCCTCCCCCTTCGCCTTGAGCACCTCGATCCGCCCGCCCTGGGCGGTGACGAAGAAGCTCGCGCCCGTCACCTCGGACACCTCGCCGATCTTGCCCTTGACCGCGCCGAACGTGCGAAACGGGTGCTTCCGGGCGTCGAAGAGCTGGATCTTCCGGCCGTTCAGCGTCGTCCAGGCACCCGGGGCGGGATTCGCCGCCCGGATCGTGTTGTAGACGACGTCGGCGTGGTTCGCCCAGTTGATGCGGGCCTCCGCCGCGCGGAACCAGCCCTCGTACGTCGCCTGCGACTCGTCCTGAACGACCTCGCGGTGCCTGCCCGCGTACACCAGGTCGGCCGCCTCCAGCATCGCCTGGACGCCCAGCGGGAAGAGGCGGTCGAAGTACACGCTCCCGATGGTGTCGTCCGGGCCGATCGGCGTGTCCTTCTGGAGGATCACCGGCCCCTCGTCCAGGCCGTCGGTCGGGCGGAAGATGGTGAGCCCGGTCTTGGTGTCCCCGCGCGCGATCGGCCAGTTGATCGAGCTCGGCCCGCGGTACCGCGGCAGCAGCGACGGGTGGTACTGGATCGTGCCGAGGCGCGGGATGTTGACGAAGTCCTGCGGCGCGAACTGCAGGACGTACGCCATGATCCCCAGGTCGACCTTCAGGTCGCGCAGCGCCGCGTGCGCCTCGGGCGCGCGCAGGGATTGGAACTGGAAGACCTTCAGGCCCTTCTCCTGCGCCGCCGCCTTCAGCGGGTCGGCCTTCGCGCCGTCCTTCTCGGGCGCGCAGAACACCCCGGCGACCTCGTCCTTGCGCGCGAGAAACGCCTCCAGGACGGCCTTCCCGAAATCCTGCTGACCGATGATGGCGACCTTCATCACGCGCCCTTCTTCGGCGGGGCGCTGAACGCGCCGGCGGCCTTGAGCGCGCTCGCCTTCGCCTCGTCGTAGCCGAGCACCTCCTTCAGGATCTCGTCGGTGTGCTCGCCGAGCGTCGGCGAGCGCCTGATCAGCGCGGGCGAGGCGGAGAGCTTGATCGGCATGCCGACGTTGAACCACTTGCCGCGCTGCGGATGGTCGAGCTCGACCCACATGTCGCGGCCGCGCACGTGCTCGTCGTTCGCCAGGTCCTCGGTCGACATGATCGGCCCGCACGGCACGTCGAGCGAGTTGAGGATCGCCATCAGCTCGCGCTTGGTGTAGTTCTCCGCGAACTTGTTGATGAGGGTCCACATCAGCGCCTGGTTCTTGCGCCGCTCGCCGATGGTGGCGAAGCGCGCGTCCGCGGCGAGGTCCGGAACGTGCACGTCCGGCCCGATGCGCTTGGCGAGCGCCTCCCAGACCGCCTCCTGCACGACGATGTACAGCCAGTCGTTGGCGCCGTGCGGCTTGCAGTGGATGGCGTTGCCGAGCTGACCGCCGCCCGAATCGTTGCCGGCGCGCGGCACCTCGCCCATGTCCTTGTAGGTCGGCACCGAGTACTCGGGCAGGTCGCCGCGCGTCAGGCGCTGGTGGTCGCGGAACTTGACGCGGCACAGGTTCATCACGCCGTCCATCATCGCCACCTCGACGTACTGGCCCCGGCCGGTGCGCTCCGCCTGGCGCAGCGCCGCGAGCAGCCCGATCGCCAGGTGCAGCCCGGTGCCGGAGTCGCCGATCTGCGCGCCGGTGACGAACGGCGGGCCGTCGGGCACCCCGGTGGTGCTCATCGCCCCGCCCATCGCCTGCGCGACGTTCTCGTAGGCCTTGAAGTCGGCGTAGGGCCCGCTCGAGCCGAACCCCTTGATCGAGCCCATCACGATCTTCGGGTTGATGGCGTGGATCTTCTCCCAGCTGAAGCCGAAGCGGTCGAGCACGCCGGGGCCGAAGTTCTCCATGATGATGTCGCACTTCTGCAGCAGGTCGACGAACACCTGCTTGCCCTCGGCGCTCTTCATGTTCACCGTGATCGAGCGCTTGTTGCAGTTCAGCATCGTGAAGTACAGGCTGTCGGCCTTGGGCACGTCGCGCAGCTGGCCGCGCGTCGCGTCGCCGGCGGGGTTCTCGAACTTGATCACGTCCGCGCCCATCCACGCGAGCAGCTGCGAGCAGGTCGGGCCCGCCTGCACGTGGGTCATGTCGAGGATGCGTACGCCTTTCAGGGCTTCCATGCCGTTCTCCGCTGCTGCGTGCCGCTACTTCTTCTTCGCGGTCGGGTTGAGGTTCGTGATGCGGCCGCTCTCGGTGCCGGCGGTCTCGTCGATCATGGCGTTGACCAGGGTCGGCCGGCGCGAGCGGATCGCCTCTTCCAGCGCGGCGCGCAGCTCGGCAGGGGTGGTCGCGCGCACGCCCACGCCGCCGAAGGCCTCCATCAGCTTCTCGTAGCGCGCGTCCTTCACGAACACGAGCGGCGCGGGGTCGCGGCCGCCGGTCGGGTTCGTCTCGTCGCCGCGGTAGACGCCGTTGTTGTTGAGGATCACCACGCACACCGGCAGGTCGTAGCGGCAGATCGTCTCGACCTCCATGCCGGAGAAGCCGAAGGCGCTGTCGCCCTCGACCGCGATCACCGGCTTGCCGCTCACCACCGCCGCCGCGATCGAGTAGCCCATGCCGACGCCCATCACGCCCCAGGTCCCCACGTCCAGGCGCTTGCGCGGCTGGTACATGTCGACGATGCTGCGGGTGAAGTCGAGCGCGTTGGCGCCCTCGTTCACCAGGCACAGGTCGGGGTTCGCCCGGACGATGTCGCGCACCACGTTGAGCGCGCTGTGGTAGTTCATCGGCGCCGGGTTCCTGGCCAGGGTCTCGGCCATCTTCGCGACGTTCCTGCTCTTGCGCTCGGCGACGGCGGCGAGCCACTCCGCCGGCGGCTTCGCCCAGCCCGCGCCCATGCCCGCGAGCAGCGCCGCGACGCAGGAGCCGATGTCGCCGACCACCGGCGCGTCGATGCGGACGTTGCTGTCCGCCTCCTGCGGCGAGATGTCGACCTGGACGAACTTCTGGCCGCCCCAGGCCTTCGCGTCCTTCCCGCCCCAGGTCTTGCCCTTGCCGTGCGAGAGGAGCCAGTTCAGCCGCGCCCCGATGATCATCACCACGTCGGCCTCGGGCAGCACGAAGGAGCGGGCGGCCGAGGCGCACAGCTCGTGCGTGTCGGGCAGCAGGCCCTTGGCCATCGACATCGGCAGGTAGGGGATGCCGGTGCGCTCGACGAGCGCGCGGATGTCGGCGTCGGCCTGGGCGTAGGCGGCGCCCTTGCCCAAGAGGATGAGCGGCCGCTTGGCGCCCTTCAGCAGGTCGAGCGCGCGCTTCACCGCGTCCGGGGCCGGAATCTGGCGCGGCGCGGGGTCGACCACCTTGATGAGCGAGTTCCTCCCCATCGCCGCGTCGATCGCCTGCGGAAGGAGCTTCGCCGGCAGGTCGAGGTAGACGCCGCCGGGGCGGCCGGACACCGCCGCGCGGATGGCGCGCGCGAAGCCCACCCCGATGTCCTCGGCGTGCAGCACGCGAAACGCGGCCTTGGCGAGCGGCTTGGCGATCGCGAGCTGGTCCATCTCCTCGTAGTCGCCCTGCTGCAGGTCGACGACCTCGCGTTCGCTCGAGCCGCTGACCAGGATCATCGGGAAGCAGTTCGTGGTGGCGTGCGCGAGCGCGGTCAGCCCGTTGAGGAAGCCGGGCGCGGACACGGTCAGGCAGATGCCCGGCTTGCCGGTCATGAAGCCGGCGATCGAGGCGGCGTAGCCCGCGTTCTGCTCGTGCCGGAACGCGATCACGCGCAGGCCGGCGGCCTGCGACTTGCGGATGAGGTCGGTGACCGGGATGCCGGGCAGGCAGTAGATCGTGTCGATGCCGTTCAGCTTGAGTGCGTCGATGACCAGGCCGAAGCCGTCGGTCGACTGCGCCTGCGCTCCGGCGGCGGCGCCGCCGGCGGCCACTTGAGGTTCGACGGTGCCCATCGCGGTCTCCCTCGGAAAGAGGCGCAAATCATAGTGAGCGGCGCCCGCGCGCAGCCTTGACTGCGGTCAAGGGTCTAGAATCCGCCTCGCGTGACCTCGCTCGCCACCCACCCGCAGCGCAACAGCCTCAAGCTGCTGCTGCGCCGTAACCGGATCCTGCAGGGCATGTCGCCGGGACAGTGGTCGGACCTCGAGCCCCTGCTCGCGGTGACGGAATACCGCAAGGGCGAACTGCTCGTCCACCAGGGCTCCACCGAGATGGAGCAGTTCTTCGTCCTCGACGGCATCCTCAAGCGCGTGGTCGCCAGCCCCGAGGGCAAGGAGATGATCCTGCGCTTCGCCGCCGAGACCGACATGGACACGTCCTATGCCGCGTGGCGCCTGAAGACGCCGGTCCCGTACAGCATCGTGGCGGTGACCAAGACGGGCGTGGCGCGGCTCGCGCTGCCGCACTGGGTCGAGTTCCTCGAGCGCCACCCCGAGGTCAAGGCGCGGTTCGAATTCGAGGTGATGAAGCTGATGTCGGAAGTGATGGCGCACACCATCACGCTGCACCTGCTGGACGCGCCCGGGCGGCTCGCGCGCTTCCGGCGCAAGCACCAGGACTACATCGGCCGCATCCCCAACAAGGAGCTCGCCTCCTACCTGAACCTCACGCCCGAGACGCTCTCGCGGCTCAAGCAGCGCGCGGCCGCCCGGGCCTAGGGCGCGCGCGCCGCGACGCCGCCGTGCGCGCTCGTCGCGCTG
>JAGVSZ010000243.1 GCA_019137045.1 Betaproteobacteria bacterium | reverse complement strand
CGCGCGCTCCACGGCGGCTGCGTCCAGCGGGCGCGCCGAAGCCGAGCTCGAGCCCAGCTCGCGCGCGAAGGGCAGGCCCGCCAGCCGCAGCAGCGCCTCGCTTTCCACGAAGAGCGCGTCCAGTTCCGCATCGAGCAGGCGCGCGATGGCGGCGGCGGCCTCCAGCGCCGCGCGGCTTTGCGGCGCGGGCCCGAGGCCCACGACGATGCGCCGCGCCTTCATTTCGGCTTGCCGCCGCGGCGCCAGCCCTTGCGGCCGGCAGGCCCCGCCGTGAAGTTGCGCACGCGCTCGGCGAAGCCCGCGAGGCGCCGCTCGACGCGCGCGTTGAGGCTCTCCTCGGGGAACCGCCCGAGGGCGTCGCGCTCCCCGGCCGGGGCGCCGGCGAGGATCGCGAGCGCCTCGTCTACGGTGCTCACCGGGTGGACGGCGAAGCGGCCGTCGGCCACGGCCTGCACCACGTCGCGGCGCAGCATCAGGTGGCGCACGTTGGCGGCCGGGATGATCACGCCCTGCGCGCCGGTGAGTCCGCGCGCGCGGCACAGGTCGAAGAAGCCCTCGACCTTCTCGTTCACGCCGCCGATCGCCTGCACGTCGCCATGCTGGTTGACGCTGCCGGTGATGGCGATCGACTGCGCGAGCGGCGCCTCGGCCAGCGCGGAGAGCAGCGCGCAGAGCTCGGCGCACGAGGCGCTGTCGCCCTCCACGCCGCCGTAGTTCTGCTCGAAGACGAGCGTCGCGGAGAGCGAGAGCGGCCGGTCGGTTGCGTAGCGCCCGGCGAGGAACCCGGAGAGGATCATCACGCCCTTGGAGTGCAGCGGCCCGCCCAGCTCCGCCTCGCGCTCGATGTCGACGATGCCGCCGCCGCCGAGGCGCACGCGGGCCGTGATGCGGCTGGGCATGCCGAAGGCGAATTCCCCGAGCTGCACCACCGAGAGCCCGTTCACCTGCCCGGCGCGCGCGCCCTCGGTGTCGATGAGGAGCGTGCCCTTCTGCATCTGCTCGCGCAGGCGCTCGCGGATGCGCGACTGGCGCTCCTCGCGCGCCTCCAGCGCCCGGTCGACGTCGGCGGCCTCCACCACGGCGCGCCCGGCCTCGCCGGCGAAGTGGTCGGACTCCCGCAGCAGGTCCACCAGCTCCTGCATGCCCACGGCGAGCCGCTCGCCGTCGCCGGCGGCGCGCGCCCCCTGCTCGACGAGGCGGGCGACCGCGCCGCGATCGGCGTGGCGCAGCTTCTCGCGCCGCGCGATGGTGGCCACGACGTGCGCGTAGAGAAGGTCGGACTCCGGCGTGCGCGCGATGTCCTCCTCGAAGTCGGCCGCCACCTTGAAGAGCTCGGGGAACTCCGGGTCGTAGGCCTGCAGGAGGTAGTAGATCATCCGGTCGCCCACGAGCACGACCTTCTGGTCGAAGGCGATGGGCTCGGGCTTGAGCCGCACCGTGCTCACGAGGGAGAGCATCTGCCCCAGCGATTCGGTGCGGATCTCGCGCGAGCGCATGGCGCGCTTGAGCGCCTCCCACGCGTAGGGCTGGGTGAGGACCTTCATCGCGTCCAGCACGAGGTAGCCGCCGTTGGCGCGGTGGAAGGCGCCGGCCTTGATGAGCATGAAGTTGGTGACGAGCGTGCCCATCTGCGCCTGGTGCTCGATGCGGCCCACGAGGTTGTCGTGCGTGGGGTTGTCCTCGTGGACGATGGGCGCCCCGCTGCCGGCCTCGTGCGCGATCAGCACGTTCACCTGGTAGCGGCCGAGCGGGGACTCCGCCTCGGGCTCGGGGATGGGGATCCCGAAGAGCGTTCGGCTCTCGCCTTCCTTCGGGTGGCGGAAGTGCTCGGCGTGGTCCAGCACGTCCTCGTGGACGCTCTCGAGGTGGCGCACGACGGGCGCCAGGGCCGCGTAGGCGGCCTTGAGTTCCTCGATGAGGCCGGTGACCGTGGTGCCGATCACCTGGCGGTTGAGCTCGCGAACCTTGCGCTGCGCCTCGCGGCGCATGCGCGGCACCTCGTGCAGCGCGCGCGAGAGCTCCTGCTCCAGCGCCGCGATCGCCTCCTGCACCTTCCTCTGCTTCGCCTCGGGGAGCGCGTGGAACTCGTCCGGGCTCATCACCTTGTCCTTGTGCATCGGCGCGAAGCCGAAGCCCGAGGGGGTGCGCACGAGGGCGATGCCCTGGCCCTTCGACTTCTCGCCGATCGCCTCGATGGCGGCCTCGTGGCGGTGCTCGAACTCGCTCTCGATCTCCTGCAGGCGCGTGCGGTACTCGTCGGTCTCGAAGGCGCTGGGAATGCCGGTGCGCAGGTCCTCCACGAGGCGCGCCATGTCGTCGCGGAAGCGCGTGGCCGAGCCGGCCGGGAGCTCCAGCGCCCGCGGGCGGTCGGGCGCGTCGAAGTCGAAGACGTAGCACCAGTCGCTCGGGGTCTCGCGCTGCGGGGCGCGCTGCTCGAGGAAGCGGCGCACGATCGT
>JAGVSZ010000283.1 GCA_019137045.1 Betaproteobacteria bacterium | reverse complement strand
GTAAGAAGACGAAAGCCCCCGCGCGGGCGGCGGCGGCCCCCGCGCGCGCAGCCGCGGCGGGGCCGCCCGCCGCGGCGCCGCTCGCGAAGCTCACGCGCCCGCGGCTCTATCGCGTCGCCGCGCGCGAGCGCCTGTTCCGCCTGCTCGACGAGCGCCGCGAGCACCCGGTGCTCTGGGTCACCGGCGCGCCGGGCAGCGGCAAGAGCGCTTTGCTCGCGAGCTACATCGACGCCCGCCGGCTCACCGCGGTCTGGTACAACGTCGACGCCGCCGACCGCGACCCGGCGACGTTCTTCTACTTCCTCGGCCAGGCGGCCGCGCGCTTCGCCGGTTCGAAAGCGCCGCCGCTGCCGCTCTTCACCGACGAGTACCGGCGCGACCTCGCCGGCTTCGCGCGGCGCTGGTTCCGCGAGTTCTTCGCGCGCCTGCCCGCCGGCGCGGTGGTGGTGTTCGACAACGTGCACGAGTCCGACGGCCGGCCCGAGGCGCGTGCGGCGGCGCTCGAGGAGATCCCGGTCGGCGTCAACGTCATCCTGGCGAGCCGGCTCGAGCCGCCGAGCGCGTTCGCGCGGCTCGTCGCCAACCAGTCGCTCGCCCGCATCGGTCCCGGGGAGCTGCGCTTCACGCGCGAGGAGGCGGCGGCGCTGCTCGACGGCGCGGGCGACGCGGCGCTCGTCGAGCGCGCCTGGGCGCGCGCCGACGGGTGGGCCGCGGGGCTGATCCTGATGCGCGAGCAGCTCCAGCGCGGCGCGGCCCTGGGCGACGGCGACGCCGCGGCCACACCGGAGGCGGTGTTCGCCTACTTCGCCGGCGAGATCTTCGACCGCCTGCCGCCGGAGGACCAGCGCCTGCTCGTCCTGATGGCGCTGCCGCCGCGCATCCGCGCGTCGGTCGCGGTCGAGCTGACCGGCGCGGCGCGCGCGCCGAAGCTGCTCGAGGCCGGCTACCGCCGCCACCTCTTCGTCGCGCGGCGCGACGGCCCGGAGCCGGTGTACGAGTTCCACGCGCTCTTCCGCGACTTCCTGCTCGAGCGCGCGCGCGGGCTGCTCGCCCCGGAGGCGCTCGCGGAGGCGCGCCGCCGCGTCGCCGCGCTCGGCGAGGCGCGCGGCCTCACCGAGCGCGTGTTCGAGCTCTACTGCGACGGCGGCGACTGGCCGAACGCGGTGCGCGTGCTCGCGGCCGAGGCGCCGCCGATGCTCGCGCAGGGACGCTTCGAGTCGGTGGCCGCGCGCATCGAGGCGCTGCCGCCGCAGGTGCGCGCGGGCGAGCCGGCGGTCGCGTACTGGGAGGGCGTCGCGCGCCTGAACGTCGACCCGGTCGCCGCGGGCGCGAGCCTCGAGCGCGCCTACGAGGGCTACCGGCAGCGCGCGGACGTGGCCGGGCAGATGCGCGCGGTCGAGGCGGCGATCGTGTCCCACTACCTCGCGCGCGCCGACTGGCGCCCGGCGGACCGCTGGCTCGACGTGATGGAGCGGCTGGTCGAGGGCGCCGCGCGCTTCGACAGCCCCGAGGCCGAGGCGCGCGCGGTG
Source organism: Betaproteobacteria bacterium (assembly GCA_019137045.1). GTDB lineage: Bacteria > Pseudomonadota > Gammaproteobacteria > Burkholderiales > SG8-39 > JAGVSZ01. Next base: position 928 of record JAGVSZ010000283.1, on the reverse strand, counting down.
TCGAGCCTCGCGATCGGGCTCGTGTACCGCCAGCCCGGCCATCCGCAGCTGCCCGCGTACCTCGACCGGCTCGACCGCGTGCTCGACGCGGTGGCCGACCGCAACGCGCGCGTGGCGGTGGCGGGGCGGCTGATCGACGGCCTCAACAAGGTGGGCGAGCTCGCCCGCTCCGAGCGCGTGGCCGAGCGCATCGGCGCGGACATCGACCATCCGGCGGTGCGGCCGATGACGCGCGCGTGGTGCCGGGTGTGGCTCGCGCACCTCGCGATGCATCGCGCGCGCATGGACGAGTACGACGCGATGCTCGACGCGGCGCGCGCGGTCACGCAGGCGCACGGCCTGGCGTTCTTCGACCAGGTGATCGACCTCTTCCGCGTCTGGGGCCTGCTCGCGCGCGGCCGCCTACCCGAAGCCGCGGCGCTGCTCGCCGAGGTCTCCGGGCGCCTCGACGCGAGCCGCCGGCTCGACCTCGCGCTCGCCCACTTCCTGCGCTCGTGGCACGCGTCGCTCGCCGGCGACCCGTCCGAGGCGGAGCGGGAGGGGCGGATGGCCGCGCAGGTCTCGCTCGAGACCGGGTCGATCAACTCGACGCTCACCTGCCACACCGGGCTCGCGCTCGCGCTCGACCTCGCGGGTCAACGCGCGGCGGCGCTCGGCGTGCTCGAGCGCATGAAGGCGCTGGTGCCCGACGTGCGTGGCGGGATGATCCGCTTCCACACCGGCCTCTGGGAGGCCTACCTGCGCCTGCGCGCCGGCGACCCCGGCCACCGCGCGCCGCTCGCCGCCGCGCTCGCCCTCGGGCGGCGCGAGGGCTACCTCAACAACTACACCTGGTGGCCGCCGATGATGAGCCGCCTCTGCGCCGCCGCGCTCGAGGCGGGCCTGGAGCCGGACTACGTGCGGCGCCTGGTCGCCGCGCGCGCGCTCG
>JAGVSZ010000336.1 GCA_019137045.1 Betaproteobacteria bacterium | reverse complement strand
GAACGAGATGACCAAGGGCGAGCGCGTCGAGCTGATCCGCGCGAACGGCGACCCGCGCATCTCGATCGCGATCGCCGCCCGCGACGCGGACCGCCCCGACGCGCCGGCGCAGCGCTCCCCGGTCGCCGAGAACCTGCTCGCCGAGCGCATCAAGTCGTTCGGCTTCCGCACCTGGGCGGAGGGCGGGGCGGAAGGCCCGGCCGCCGACTTCGCGATCACCGGCGAAGTGACGGTGCGGCGGCTCTCGACACGCCTGGAGGCTTCGGGGCTGACGGTCACCAAGTACGCGCTGTCGTCGTGGACGATCAAGGCGGTCGACCGCGCGACCGGCGAGGAGATCTATCACGACACGACGCTGCCGAAGGGCGCCGCGAGCTGGGCGAGCGAGGAGGAGGCGCTGAGGGCGATCGGCGCGAAGATCGCCGACGCGTTCACGCGCGACTTCTTCCTGCAGCACGTGGTCGCGGCGGGCCGGCGCGTCGCGCTGGTGATCGAGGGGCTGCCCGAGGGCGGCGTCGCGGACCTCGTCGGGCGCGAGTTCGTCGGGCTGCCGGCGGTGCTCTCGTCGCGCCAGCGTTCGGGCGCCGCGCAGCGCACCTGGGACTTGGAGCTCGCCGGCAGCGGCCCGGCGGCCGACCTGGTCGCGGCCGGCATCCTCGCGCCGCTCAACGCGAAGCTCGGGACGCCGTGCTTCGCGCCCGGCGCCTCCGCGGGCGACGAGGTGCGCGTGCGGTTCGACGCGCGCTGCAACGACCCCGCGGTGCTCTCGCGGCTCGAGACGAATCCGCCGGCCGGCCTCTACGGCGCCCCGGCCGTGCGCCAGAAGGCCATCATCCGCGATCCCGAGACGCTGAAGAAGCTCTCGGCGTGACGATGGCCGAGCCCGTCCCGCGGACCGTCAATCCGTTCGCGGGGTTCGCGACGCTGCCCCCGAAGGGGCACCTGCCCGAGAACGTGCTGCACTTCATCCGCGTGCTGCGCGGCGCGGGGCTGCCGGTCGGGCCGGCGAAGGTGATCGACGCGCTGGCCGCGGTCGAGGCGGTCGGCGTCGGCCACCGCACCGATTTCCGCGAGGCGCTCGCCGCCGTGCTCTGCTCGCGCCGCGAGCACCTCGACCTGTTCGAGCAGGCGTTCGACCTGTTCTGGCGCAACCCGAAGCTGCTCGAGAAGATGGTCGCGGCGATGCTGCCGCAGGTGCTGGGCCGCACCGGCGAGGAGCCGGCGCCGCCCGCGGTGCCGGGGCGCCTCGCGGAGGCGCTGGCGCCGCCGCCCGCCGACGCCCCGAAGCGCGACGCCGAGGACGAGGTCACGCTCGACGCGGCGTTCACGTTCTCGGCGCGCGAGGTGCTGCAGACGCGCGACTTCGCGACGATGTCGGGCGAGGAGCTCGGTCAGGTCAAGCGGATGCTCGCGCGGCTGCGGCTGCCGCTGCCGAAGGTGCCGATGCGCCGCACGCGCCCGGACGACCGCGGCCGGCGCATCGACCTCCGGGCGACGCTGCGTCGCTCGGCCGGCGCTGCCGGTGCCGCGGCGCCGCTCGCGTTCCGAGCGCGCACGCTCCGCACGCCGCCGCTCGTCGTGCTGTGCGACATCTCGGGTTCGATGGACCGCTACTCGCGGATGATGCTGCACTTCCTGCACGCGATCACGAACGACCGGCACCGCGTGCACGTGATGCTGTTCGGGACGCGGCTCACGAACGTGACGCGCCACCTCAAGCACCGCGACGTCGACGTCGCGCTCGAGCGCGTCTCCTCGGCGGTCGCCGACTGGGCGGGGGGCACGCGGATCGGCGCGTCGATCGCGGAGTTCAACCGGCACTGGTCGCGGCGGCTCCTCGGCCAGAACGCGGTCGTCCTGCTGATCTCGGACGGCCTCGACGCCGAGTCCGGCGCCGGGCTCGACGAGGCGATGGAGCGGCTGTCGAAGTCCTGCCGGCGGCTGGTCTGGCTCAATCCGCTGCTGCGCTACGCCGATTTCGAGGCGCGGCCGGCCGGCATCCGGGCGATGCTGCCCTGGGTGGACGATTTCCTGCCCGTGCACAGCCTCGCCTCGCTCGAGGCGCTGGCCGGGACGCTGTCGCGCGGGGAAGCCCCGGGCAGCCGGCGGCGGGGGGAGAAGGGGGTCCGGCGGGCGGCCCGCTGAGCGTCCGGTCCGGGCTAGGGGCAGAGGTCGAACGTGACGTGGCCGCGGCCGGCCATCGCGACCCGCTCCAGGTCCGCCGACGAGCGTTCGGCGGCGCCGCGCAGCGTCAGCATGGACTCGCGCTCGGCCGCCTGCTGGGCCAGGGCGATCAGATCGGCGAGCGGCAGCGTGGCGGGGACGACGACGCTCGCCCCGAGACGGAGCAGCGATTGGGCGACGCGGACGTCCCGGGTGTCGCGGTTGGCGTGGGTGTCGGTATCCATGGCCTTGCGATAGAGTAGCGGGGCTAAAGTATCACAACGGCAGAGCACA
>JAGVSZ010000138.1 GCA_019137045.1 Betaproteobacteria bacterium | reverse complement strand
GCCGAGGGCACGTAGGCGATGCCGAAGTCGGTGAGCTTCGCCGCCCCCGGCGCGGTCACCATGATGTTGGCGGGCTTGACGTCGCGGTGGACGACCTCGTGCCGCTGCGCGTAGTCGAGGCCGTCGGCGATCTGCGCCGCGAGCTCGGCGAGCTCCTCGAACGGCCGCCGGGCGGGGCGGGCGAGGGCGGCTTTCAGCGACTCGCCCTGCAGCAGCTCCATGGCGATGTACGCGGTGCCGTCTTCGCCCTCGCCGACGTCGTGGATGATCACGATCGACGGATGGGTGAGGCGGCCCGCCGAGCGCGCCTCGCGCAGGAAGCGCTCGCGCACCGCCGGCAGCTCGTCGGGCGGGCAGTCGGGGCGCAGGATCTTGACCGCGACGTCGCGCTCGATGACCGGGTCGCGCGCCTTGTAGACGATGCCCATCGCCCCGCGGCCGAGCTCGGCGAGGATCCTGTAGCGGCCCAGCGCGTGGGGAAGCATGCGGCGCGTCGATGCGGAGTCGAGCCGGGCCATTCTGCCATCGGGGGCGGCGCACGCGCGTCGCCGCGCGCCGGAAGCGCGCAATAAGGCACGCGCGCCGGCGTGACCGAAGCCCTCCGGCGCGTCTGCTCGTCCCTAGACCGGCCCGAGCGGCGCCTCGTCCATCAGGGCGATCTGCTCCTTCAGCTCGAGCACGCGGTCCTGCCAGTAGCGCTGGGTGTTGAACCACGGGAACGCGGCGGGAAAGGCCGGGTCGTCCCAACGGCGTGCGATCCAGGCGCAGTAGTGGACGAGGCGCAGCGTGCGCAGCGCCTCGACGAGCGCCAGCTCGCGGCGGTCGAACTCGACGAAGTCCTCGTATCCGGCGAGCACGTCGGAGAGCTGCCTCGTCATCGACGCGCGCTCGCCGGAGAGCAGCATCCAGAGGTCCTGCACGGCCGGACCGCTGCGGCTGTCGTCGAAGTCGACGAAGTGGGGGCCGTCGTCGGTCCACAGGACGTTGCCCGCGTGGCAGTCGCCGTGCAGCCGGAGCGTGCGCACGTCGCCCGCGCGCTCGTAGCAGCGCCGCACGCCCGCGAGCGCCAGCTCGACCGCGCTCGTCCAGGCCGCCAGCAGATCGGGCGGGACGAAACCGTGCGCGAGCAGCCAGTCGCGCGGCTCCACGCCGAACGTCTCGACGTCGAGCCGCGGGCGGCAAGCGAAGGGCTTCGTCGCGCCGACCGCGTGGATGCGGCCGATGAAGCGCCCCATCCACTCGAGCGTCTCGGCGTCGTCCAGCTCCGGAGTGCGCCCGCCGCGGCGCGGGTAGACCGCGAACCGGAAGCCCGCGTGCTCGTTGAGCGTGCGTCCGCCCGGGCCGAGCGCGGCGACCACCGGGATCTCGCGCTCGGCGAGCGCGGCGACGAAGGCGTGCTCCTCGCCGATCTGCGCGTCGCTCCAGCGCCCCGGCCGGTAGAACTTCACGACGACCGGCGGGCCGTCCTCCAGGTAGACCTGATAGACGCGGTTCTCGTAGCTGTTGAGCGCGATCATGCGCCCGTCGCCGCTCAAGCCCACCGCCTCGAGCGCGTCGAGCACGACGTCGGGGGTGAGGGCCGCGTAGGGGTGAACCGCCTCGTCGCCTGCCGCCGCGGGGCGTCCGGCCGCGGCGCTCAGAGCCTGCCTGCCCGCATCAGGTGCCAGCCGACACCGTTGCAGAACGGGCAGGGGCGGGACTCGAAGATGCCGGTCTGCTCGCACGAGGTGCAGGCCTTCCAGCCGACCTCGCGCGTCGCGGCCTTGAACTCGCCGCGGCAGCGCCGGCCGTTGGGGCTGCGCCCGCAGCGCTGGTTGATCGTCTCGGTCTTGTACGTCACTGCGTGGCACAGCGAGCACACGCCCACCGGCCGCAGCTTCTTAGCCAACAACATCGCTCCTCCTGTCTCCGCCGGACCGAAGCTGCGCACCACGCCGCCCGGTGCGGGATCCTCCGGGAACCGCGGAGATCGGACAAATCACTATACGCCGACTCGGTCGGCGCCGCCGCGACCGGCCGCGGTCGCCGCAGCGGCACGCCTCGTTCACGTGCGGCGGTGCTCAACCGGTCCGCCGCGGCGTGCCGCGGAGCAGCGCGGGTACGGGCCGGTCGCGCCGGCCACCGGGGCGCGGCGGGCGCCGGCCGTGATCCTGCAGCCGGCCGAGGGCCGACTCGTGACTCGCCGGCTGCGGCGGGTCCTGGTGATCCTGTGCGCCGCCCGGGCGCGCCCGCTGGGGATCTCCGCGCGCACCCGACTCGTCGGGCGGGAGTTGCCGGAGCCGCCACCCGGGCGTCTCGTGCGCCGACGCATGGCGCGGCTGCGCGTCCGCGTCGCGCGGGGGCCGGGGGCGCGATGGCGCGTCCGCGTCGCGCCGGGGCCGGCGGTGCGTCCACGTCCCCGCCGCGTGCGCGCCCTCGTAGCGCGGTTGCGCATCCGGGTCGTGCGGCGGCTGACGAC
>JAGVSZ010000111.1 GCA_019137045.1 Betaproteobacteria bacterium | reverse complement strand
GGCCGCGCACGCCCTGCTCGCCCGCCGCGGCTGACCGGGCGCCGCGCATCGGCGCGCGGGCCCGCCGCCAGGGCCCGCAGCCGCGTGCGGCGTGGCGTCCGCGTGAACGGATCACATTTTTCGCCCGTCGCGGTGCGCGGACCGCCGCTGCCGGAAACCGGAGGATGCGTCACATCAGCACTGCGACGGAATGGTTCCGGCGCGAGGATGCTGAGATGAAGCGCCACTACAGGAGTCAGACCATGAAACGAGTTGCCACGCTGCTGTCCGCCGTCTGCATCGCCGTCGTTGCGCCGCTCGCCGGCGCGAGCGAAGACGGGCTCGACCTGATGCCGGGCGTGCGCGGGATCGAGCGCACGTCGTACGTGCAGGAAGTCGCCCCGGTGTCGAGCGCGCCGGCCGACGACGCGTTCTACAGCCGCAGCACCGGCGGCATCCCGCCCCAGTAAGACGCGCTGCTCCACGGGGGCCCGGCCGCCGCCGGGCCCCCGCTTTCCCCGGCGCCTACCAGGCCCGCGGCGGGCGCCGCCGGATGACGATCCTCCCGCCCTCCTGCGCGATGTAGCCGCCCGCCGTCAGGTCGCGGAAGATGCGGCTCACCATCTCGCGCGAGGCGTTCACGCGGTCGCCGATCTCCTGCTGCGTGAGGCGCTGCTCCACGACCAGCCGCCCGTCGACCTCGGTCGCCAGGTCGAGCAGGAGCTTCGCGACGCGCCCGTAGACGTCGAGGAGCGCGAGGTCCTTCATGCTCTCGGTCAGGTGCCGGACGCGGCCGATCAGGCCGCGAATGAGCTCGAACGCCGCCTCGGGATGCTGCACGACGAAGGCGCGCATCACGTCGTTCGGGATCACCGCCATCCGGCACGGCTCGAGGGTCAGCACGGAAGCCGAGCGCGACCCGTCGTCGAAAGCGAGCTCGCCCAGGTACTCGCCCGGCCCCTGGACGTTCAGCACGACGTCCTTGCCGTGCTCGTCGCTCACGAACACTTTCACGCGCCCCGACAGGATGACGTAGAGCGAGTCGCTGCGATCGCCCTCGGTGACCACGATCGCGTTCTTCGGGAACGAGCGCACGATCGCGGCGTCGGCGAGCGCGCGCAGCGCCGCATCGGGAAGCACGGAAAAGAGCGACACCTGCTTCAGCGACTCGGCGACGGGCAGCATGGGCGATCCTCCCGCGAGCGCGCGTCATGATAGCCGAGTGGCGCGGCGCGCGGCGCGCCGGCCGGGCCGCCGCCGCGAACCGCTACAGGCTGCGCCACAGCATCAGCGCCCCGACGCCGATGCAGAGCGCCGCCGCGAGCCGGCGCAGCGTGCGAACACTCACCGCGTGCGCGAGGCGCACCCCGGCGACCACGCCGGCGAGCTCGAAGGCGGTGAGCCACCCGGCCATCCGCAGGTCGATCGTCCCGTACGCGAGGTGGCCGGCGCTGCCGGACAGCGCCGCGACGATCTGCAGCACCTGGCCCGACCCCACCGCGGCGAGCGGGACGAAGCCCGCCAGCACCATGACCGGCACCGAAAAGAGCGGTCCGCCCGCGCCGGAGAGTCCCGAGCCGAAGCCCGACACCGCGCCGATGCCGAGCAGCATCGCCCGCTCGCCCGGCGCGCGCCCGTCGCGGTGCCCCGCGCGGCGCGCCGGGCGCAGGAGCTGGACGCCCGCCAGGATGACGAGCGCCGCGATGACGAGCGCGAGCGGCCGCGCCCCGAGACGGGACGCCGCCCACGCCCCGAGCACGCTGAACGCGACCGCGCCGGCGCACACCGGGGTCGTGATCCGCCAGTCGATCGAGCCGCGGCGCTGGTAGAGCGCCGTCCCGACGATCCCGGTGAAGAGAAAAGTGAAGAGCGCGGTGGCGGACGCCGCGTGCACCCCGAGCCCGCCGAGGTAGACGAGCGCGCCGAGTGCCCCGCGAGCTTCACTTCGACCTTCTCCTCGAGGCCGGCGTAGTACGCGCGCAGCACCTCGAGCACCTCCGGCCGGCTGAACTCGGCCGGGACGGGAGAGCCCTCGGACAGCCACTTGCGCAGCTTCGTCCCGGAGACGAGCAGGCGGTCGGCGTCGTCGTGCGGGCAGGTGCGCGCGGAGGCCATCCCGCCGCACTGGTAGCACCAGAACGTCCAGTCGATCTTGAGCGGCTGGGTCTCGAGCGCGCCTTTCGGGATCTCGTCGAAGATGCGGTGCGCGTCGAACGGGCCGTAGTAGCTCCCCACGCCGGCGTGGTCGCGCCCGACGATCAGGTGCGAGCAGCCGTAGTTCTGGCGGAACAGCGCGTGCAGCAGCGCCTCGCGCGGGCCGGCGTAGCGCATGTCGAGCGGATAGCCGGCGTGGATGACCGTGTCCTTGCGGAAGTAGCGCTCGAGCAGCACGCCGATCGCCGCCGCGCGCACGTCGGCCGGGATGTCGCCCGGCTTGAGGTTGCCGAGCAGGGAGTGGATCAGCACGCCGTCGCAGGTCTCGATCGCCACCTTGGCGAGGTATTCGTGCGAGCGGTGCATCGGGTTGCGCGTCTGGAACGCGGCCACCCGCGACCAACCGAGCTTCTCGAACGCGGCCCGCGTCTCGGCCGGCGTCATGAAGAGCGCGCCGTACGCGCTCCCGAACCCGCCGTCGGAGAGCACCGTCACCGGCCCGGCGAGGTTCACCTCGCCCTGCTCCATCACCATCTTCACGCCCGGGTGCTCGAGGTCGGTGGTGCGGAACACCGCCCGGCACTCGTGCGCCTTGTCGATCGCGTACTTCTCGGTGACGCGCAGGGTCGCGAGGAGCGTCCCGTCGTCGGGGTCGGCGAGCGCGATCTCGGCCCCGGTGGCGATGCCGTCGGCGGCCGCGCGCGCGGCCGAGAGGGTGATCGGGATCGGCCAGAAGGTGCCGTTCGCCGTCCGGTAGCCGTCGCACACCCCGCGCCAGTCGGCCTGCGTCATGAACCCGTCGAGCGGGGTGAACCCGCCGATCCCGAGCATCACGAGGTCGCCGCGCTCGCGCGAGCTCACGCGCAGCTGCGGCAGGGTGCGGGCGCGCGCCTGCGCGGCGGCGAGCGCCGCGCCCGCGGCGAGCAGGGGCTTGAGGTGTCCGCCTCCGTGGGGTGCGACGAGCGCGGGCATCGGCTTGCCTCTCGGTTGGGAGCGGGTATTCTGCGCAGGCCCCCGGCGCGGGACAACCCCGACCTTTTTGATTGCCGGATCAAGGGCCCTGATTTGAACGCAAGTCACGGTCGGCCGGGCCGCGCGCTGGCTCCGCCCGGAGCGGCTTGCTAGACTGCCCCGCATGGATCGCCAGGCCTTCAAACCCGACACCCGCTACACGCTGGCGTGCAAGGACGAGCACGGGCGCGTGCGGCCGCTCAACGTCTACGTGTACCGGCTGTACGACCGCTTCATGGTCGCCCGCGATACCGGCGCGGCCGGGCTCGTGCGCCGCATCGACTACGGCGACGTCGAGCGCATCGTGCGCACGACCGAGGTCGCGCCCGCCGACCGCTTCTTCCTCCCCGCGGGGGTGCTCGACGAGGCGAGCTGGCGGGACCGCAGCGTCATGCAGCACTACGCGTCGGCGCCCGGCCGCGGCAAGTGATGGCGCGCGCCGCGACCGCGCCCGACGAGGCGCCCGCCGCCGATCACCGGCGCTGGCTGGCGGTGGTCGCCCAGCTGCCGGTCGACGACGCGGCCGGGCGCATGAAGGTGCTGCGCATGCTCGAGACGCTCGGCTGCGCGGTGCTGCGCGACGGCGTCTACCTGCTCCCCGAGAGCACCGAGAGCCGCCGCGGCCTGCAGCGGCTGGTCGACTACGTCGCGCGCATCCACGGCTCGGCCCACCTGCTCGCGGTGCGCAGCGCGGACGACGCCCAGACGAAGCAGTTCCGCGGGATGTTCGACCGCTCCGCCAAGTACCGCGAGCTGACCAAGACGATCCAGTCGCTGGAGGCGGGCTTCGGCGTCTCCGACCCGGCCGCGATCCGCCACGTGCTCGCCAAGCAGCGCCAGGAGTTCGACGCCATCGCCACGCTCGACTTCTTCGGCTCGCCGCTCAAGGCGAAGGCGGAGAGCGTGCTGACCGAGATGGAGGCGCGGGTCCACGCGATGATCTTCCCGGACGAGGCGCCGCGCGCGCCCGCCGCCGGCGTCGCGCGCGCGAACCGCAAGTACTTCCGCCGCGCGTGGGCGACGCGCACGCCGCTCTTCGTCGACCGCCTCGCCTCGGCGTGGCTGATCCGCCGCTTCATCGACCCGGAGGCGGTCATGGTGTGGCTCGACGCCCGCAAGCCTTGCCCCGCCACCGCGGTGAGCTTCGGCTTCGAGGGCGCGACGTTCCGCAACAGCCGGCACCGCGTCACCTACGAGGAGCTGCTCGCGAGCTTCAAGCTGGAGCGCAACGCGGCGCTCGCGCGCATCGGCCGCATCGTGCACGCGCTCGACACGAACGAGCCGGGCGTCGCCGAGGCGGCCGGCGTGGCGACCCTCCTCAACGGGGCGAAGCGCCGCGCCGAGAACGACGACCAGCTGCTCGCCGAGAGCGAGAAGACCTTCGACCTCCTCTACGAGGCGTACTTCGAGGTCCCGGCGAAGGGCGCCGCGTGACGCGCGCGCTCGCCGCGCCCTGCGCTACTTCTTCTTCTCCTTGATCTCCTCCTGCTGCTGGCGGCGCAGCTCGCGCAGGCGCGCGTCGATCGCCGACAGGGTGTAGAAGTCCCCGTCGCCCGCCTTCTGCGCGAACTGGAGCTGCTCGACCGCCGCCGCCAGTCCGCCCTGCAGGTAGTAGCCCTCGGCGAGGGCGCGGTGCTGGTCGGTGCGCTTCCCGAGCGCGGCGTACGACTTGGCGACGAGCCGGTAGGCGCGCGCATCCTGCGGGCGCTGCCGCAGCAGCTCGCGCAGCACCTCGATCGCGCGCGCATGGTTGCCGAGCACCTGCAGCACCTCCGCGTACTCGTAGAGCACGCCCGCGTTGTCCGGATAGTTCTGCGCCGCGGCGGCGATGATCTTCTCCGCGCCCGCGCGGTCGCCCGCCGCCAGCCGCACGCGCGTCGCGAGCGTCTCGATCATCGGGTGCGGCGGCGCGCTCGCGCGCAGCGCGCTCGCCTCGCGCTCGGCCGCGGCGTAGTCCTGCGCGCGCAGCAGCGCCTGGGCGTAGCCGTAGCGCGTCGCCGTCTCGGTGACGAAGCGCTTCTCGGCGAGCAGCGTGCGGAAGTAGGCGACCGCGTCGGGCGGCGCGCCGTCCCCGGCGCGCAGCTTCGCGCGCACGAGCTGGAACTCGATCGAGTCGGCGCGCTGGCGATAGCGCGCCTCCTGCGCGCGGTTCTGCATGTCGGCGATGCGCTCGACCGTCAGCGGGTGGGTGCGCAGGTACGCCGGCGCGTTGTTGTCGTACAGGCGCGAGTTCTGCTGCAGCCGGGTGAAGAACGAGGCCATGCCGGTGGGCTCGTAGCCGCCGTCCTGCAGGATCTGGAACCCGACGCGGTCGGCCTCGCGCTCGAACTCGCGGCTGAAGTTCAGCATCGCCGCCATCGGCGCCGCCTGCGACGCCACCGCCGCGCCCTGGGCGAGCTCCGGGCTCGCCCGCGCGGCCAGGATCGCGAGCCCGAGGCCGACGAGCGCGAGCGGCGAGAGCTGGTTCTGCGCCTGCAGCTGGCGCGCGAGGTGGCGCTGGAGGACGTGCGCGATCTCGTGCGCCATCACGCCGGCGAACTCGGACTCGGTCTGCGCGTTCACGATCAGCCCGCTGTGCACGCCGATGAAACCGCCGGGCATGGCGAACGCGTTGATCGTGCGGTCGCGCACCACGAAGAACGTGAACTCCTGGCGCGCGTCGGCGCTGACGGCGACCAGGCGCTGGCCGACCGACTGCACGTACGCGCTCACCTCGGGGTCGTCGATGTAGTCCGGGTCGCGCCGGATCTGGCGCATGATCTCCTCGCCGATCCGGCGCTCCTGCTGGGGCGAGAGGTCGGCCTGCGCGCGCTCGCCCAGGTCGGGGAGGTTCTGGGCGCGCCCGGGAAGGCCCGGGACGAGCGCCAGGGCGAGGAAGATCCAGGCGTATCGCTGCACGTCTCGTATGATACCTGCCGCCTCCCGGGGTTCCCCGCGCCGCGGCACGAGTCGCGCGCGCGGGGTCGCAGGCATAATCCGCCCCATGGCACTGACCCACTTCGACGCGGGCGGCGCGGCGCACATGGTGGACGTCGGCGGCAAGGACGCGACGCACCGCATGGCGCGCGCCGCGGGGCGCATCGCCATGCGGCCCGAGACGCTCGCGCTGGTGCGCGCGGGCAGCGCGGCCAAGGGCGACGTGCTCGGCGTGGCGCGCATCGCGGCGATCCAGGCCGCCAAGCGGACCGCCGACCTGATCCCGCTGGCGCACCCGATTCCGCTCACCCGGGTGGCGGCGGAGTTCGCCGCCGCCGACGATCCGCCGGCGGTGACCCTGACCGTGACGGTCGAGACGGTGGGCCGCACGGGGGTGGAGATGGAGGCACTGACCGGCGTCGCGGTCGGGCTCCTGACGATCTACGACATGTGCAAGGCGGTGGACCGCGGGATGCGCATCGAATCGGTCCGGCTCGTGGAGAAAACGGGCGGCAAATCCGGCCGCTACGCGGCCCCGTAGCCGGCGGAACCCGGCTGGCATTCGGCGGTCTGATCGACGCATCAGCACGTGCCCCCTTGTCCGACGAGGGTGAAGTTCAGTAGGCTTGCCGGCCAACGTACGCAGGAGGATGCGGGAATGGACCGTTCTCGACGGATCGTGCTGAAGGGCGCGGGCGCCACGGGCGCGCTCGCCGCGGCGCTCGCCGCGGGACTGCTCAGGCCCGGGGTCGCCGCCGCGGCGTGGAACAAGGCGGCGTTCGACGCCAAGACCACCGCCGACGCGATGAAGGCGCTCGGCTACGCCGGCGCGGTGGAGAGCAAGGACATCCAGATCCGCGCGCCCGAGATCGCCGAGAACGGCGCGGTGGTCCCGATCGACATCACCAGCAACATTCCGGGCACCACGTCGATCTCGGTGTTCATCGAGAAGAACCCTTTTCCCTACACCGGCACGTTCGACGTCTCGCAGGGCGCGCTCCCGTTCGTGCACCTGCGCGCGAAGATCGGCGAATCCTCGCCGGTGCGGGTCGTGGTCACCGCCGGCGGCAAGCACTTCACGGCCGCGAAGGAAGTGAAAGTCACCATCGGCGGATGCGGCGGATAGGGAGGACGAGACATGGCAGACCCGATGAAGATCCGCGCCAGCCTGCAGGGCGACGTCGCCGACGTGCGCGTGCTCATGGCGCACCCGATGGAGACCGGCCAGCGCAAGGACGCGTCCGGCAACGTCGTGCCGCAGCATTTCATCCAGACCATCACCGCGCAGCTCAACGGCAAGCCGGTGTTCGGCGCCGACATCAGCCAGGCGATCTCGCGCAACCCGGTGTTCGCGTTCAAGGTGAAGGGCGCGAAGGCCGGCGACAAGCTCAGCATCACCTGGATCGACAACAAGGGCGACAAGCGCACCGACGAAGTCGTGGTCGGAGGCGGCTGACGGCGGGCGGGCGCCGTACGCGGCGCCCGGCTTGCGATCCCCGAGAAGGGCGGGGCCCTACCTGCCCCGCGTCGCCGCCGGGCTGCCGGCGGGACCAGTCACTGGAGGAGCACGATGCAGAAGTCATTCCGGGCGGCGCTCGCCACCTGCTGCGCGGTTGCGGCGGCCACGCTCGCGCACGCGCAGACCGACCCCACCACCGAGGATTTCGAGAAGTTCCGCGCGGTGATGGAGGACGCCAACCCGGCCGAGCTCTGGGAGGTGAAGGGCGAGCAGCTGTGGAAGACGCGGCGCGGGCCGAAGAACGCCTCGCTCGAGCAGTGCGATCTCGGCCTCGGTCCGGGCGTGGTGAAGGGCGCCTACGTCCAGCTGCCCCGCTACTTCGCCGACGTCGGCACGGTGATGGACGCGGAGCGGCGCATCGTGCACTGCATGGTCACGCTGCAGGGGTTCAGCTTCGAGGAAATCGCCAAGCGACCGTTCAGCAGCGGCAACTACACCCCCGACCCGGTGTCGATCGTCACCTTCGTCGCCGCGCAGTCGCGCGACATGAAGATCGCCGTGCCGCAGTCGCACCCCAAGGAGCGCGCGACCTGGGAGCTCGGCAAGGCCATCTTCCACTACCGCGCCGGTCCGTGGGATTTCTCCTGCGCCACCTGTCACGGGGAGGACGGCAAGCGCATCCGCACGCAGAACCTGCCCAACTTCACCAAGCACGACCAGGCCCCGCGCAGCTTCATCGGCTGGCCCGGCTACCGCATGACCGGCGGGGTCATGCACTCGCTCCAGTGGCGCATGAACGACTGCTTCCGCCAGCAGCGCTTCCCCGAGCCGGGCTACGCGTCGGACACCATCACGGCGCTCCTGACCTACATGGGCGTGAACTCGAACGGGTTCGTCTACAAGGGCCCGGGCATCAAGCGCTGACCCGCACCGCAGGAGGAGACCAGCCATGAAGACGATGTTGCTCGCGACGGGCGTGGCCGCGGCGGTGTTCGCCGGCTGCGCCGCCATGAACGACGATGCGGCCTACCGCCGCGAGGCGGCGGAGGTGGTCAAGCGGGACTTCCACGCGCGCGGCATCGCGACGATGGACCGCCTGAACCAGGACGAGCTGCAGCGCGTGTGCACCGAGTACGACGACAACCCGCCCGCCGACCTCGCCAAGAAGCTCGAGGCCCAGCAGTTCGCGGCCATCAAGCTGCCCGCCGACGGCAAGTTCATGGGCGACTGGAAGGCGGGCGCGAAGCTCGCGGAGAGCGGTCGCGGGATGACCTGGAGCGACAAGAAGGGCGCGGCGGGCGGCAGCTGCTACAACTGCCACCAGCTCGCGCCGCAGCAGACCGCCTTCGGGACCGTCGGACCGAGCCTCACGGGATTCGGCAAGAAGCGCGGCTTCTCCACCGAGAACCAGCAGTACGCTTACATGCGGATCTACAACTCGAAGGCGTTCGCCGTCTGCTCGGCGATGCCCCGCTTCGGGCACTCGGGCACGCTCGACGAGCAGCAGATCAAGGACCTCACCGCCTACCTGATGGATCCCAACTCGCCGGTCAACAAGTAGCCGGTCGCCGGCGCCACCGGGCGTCCCGGCTGCGACGGGCCGCGCCGCTCCCCGCCGCAGGCCGCAAGGATGAATCGCCGCGAATTTCTCGAAGTGCTCGCCGCGGGGGCGGCGGCCGGGCTCGCCCTCGACGCGCCGGAGGCGCACGCGCAGGGCGATGCGGACGCGCTCTACCGCTTCCCCAAGTTCGGCAACGTCGCGCTGCTGCACTTCACCGACTGCCACGCGCAGCTCCTGCCGGTCTACTTCCGCGAGCCGAGCGTCAACATCGGCGTCGGCGCGGCCGCGGGGCGGCCGCCGCACCTCGTCGGCGAGCACCTGCTGAAGGCCTTCGGCATCAAGCCGGGCACGCGCGAGGCGCACGCTTTCACCTTCCTCGCGTTCGAGCGGGCGGCGCGCACCTACGGCAAGGTGGGCGGCTTCGCGCACCTCGCCACGCTGGTGAAGCGCCTGCGCGCCGACCGGCCCGGCGCGCTGCTGCTCGACGGCGGCGACACCTGGCAGGGTTCGGGCCTCGCGCTCTGGACGAAGGGCGCCGACATGATCGCGGCCTGCCGGCTGCTCGGCGTCGACGTCATGACCGGGCACTGGGAGTTCACCTACGGCGAGAAGCGCGTCAAGGCGGCGGTCGAGAGCGAGCTCGGGCAGATCGAGTTCGTCGCGCAGAACGTCAAGACCGCCGACTTCGGCGATCCGGTCTTCAAGCCGGCGGCGACCCGCACGGTCAACGGCGTGCCGGTGGCGATCATCGGCCAGGCCTTCCCCTACACGCCGATCGCCAACCCGCGCCACTTCATCCCCGACTGGACGATGGGGATCCAGGAGGAGGCGCTGCAGAAGCACGTGGAGGCGGCGCGCGCGGGCGGCGCGCAGGTGGTGGTGCTCCTGTCGCACAACGGGATGGACGTCGACCTCAAGCTCGCCTCCCGCGTGCGCGGCATCGACGCCATTCTGGGCGGCCACACCCACGACGGCGTGCCGCAGCCGACGATCGTGAAGAACGCGGGCGGCCAGACGCTGGTGACCAACGCCGGCTCGAACACCAAGTTCCTCGGCGTGCTCGACCTCGACGTGCAGGGCGGCAAGGTGGCCGATTTCCGCTACCGGCTGCTCCCGGTGTTCGCCAACCTGCTGCCGGCCGACCCGGAGATGGATGCGCTCGTCAAGCGCCTGCGCGCCCCGCACGAGGCGAAGCTCGGCGAGAAGCTCGCGACCACCGAGGGCCTGCTCTACCGCCGCGGCAACTTCAACGGCACGTTCGACCAGCTGATCCTCGACGCGATGCTCGAGGTGAAGGGCGCGGAGATCGCCTTCTCGCCCGGCTTCCGCTGGGGCACCACCATCCTGCCCGGCGGCGCGATCACGCTGGAGCACGTGCTCGACCAGACCGCGATCACCTACCCGCAGTGCACGCTGAGCGACCTCACCGGAGAGCGGATCAAGGAGGTGCTCGAGGACGTGTGCGACAACCTCTTCAACCCCGACCCGTACCTCCAGCAGGGCGGCGACATGGTGCGCGTCGGCGGATTGACTTTCGCCTGCGCGCCCGCGGCGAAGATCGGCAGCCGCATCAGCGACCTGCGGCTGCGCGGCAAGCCGCTCGACCCGGGCAGGACGTACAAGGTCGCCGGCTGGGCGCCGGTCGCCGAGGGCGCGCAGGGCGAGCCGATCTGGGAGGTCGTCGTGCGCTACCTGAAGGACAGGAAGACCATCGCCCCGCGCAAGCTCAACCTGCCGCGGCTCGAAGGCGTCGCGGGGAACCCGGGGCTGGCGTAGCTCCCGGCCGCACGTGGTCCTGGGCCGCTGGCTGAGGCGAGGCGCGCGCGCGCCGGGCGACGGCGCCTTCGTCGCGTTTCTCACCCACTCCGCGGAAGTGCAGCCGGTCAACGCGGGCGAGCGCCTGTTCGCCGACACGGCGAGCACGCGCCTGCGCGTCCTCATTCCCGCGGCCGAGCTCGCCCGGCGCGTGCCGGTGCGGCTCGTGCCGCTCGCACGGTTCCTCGCCGACCCGAGCCTGCGCGCGCTCGGCGCGCCGCGGGCGGTGGTCATCGCCAAGCTCGCGGCCGGCGCCGTCGCGGCGATGGAACGCGAGCTGACCGCGCTCCTGGACGCGGTCGCCGCCGGGCGCTGCCCGGCGCCGGTGTTCGCCGACCTCTCGGACGACTACGCCGCGCTCGCCGACGCGCTGCGGGCGCCGTTCCTCGCCGAGTACCAGCGCCGGCTCGCCGAGCACTGCGCGCTGACCGTGCCGTGCGCCGCGCTGCGCGACGCGCTCGCGCCGCTCGCGGCGCGCGGCGTCGAGGTCATCGAGGATCCCTACGAGTCGGACGCGGCGCAGCCGGTACGCACGCGGGCCGGCGAGCCGCCGGCGCTGTGCTGGTTCGGGACCCTCGGCGCCCCGAATGCGGACGACCTGCGCGAGACGCTGAGCACGCTCGCCCGGACGATGGGCGACGGCGGCGGGCGCGTCGAGCTCGTCGCCGGCGAGGCCGCGCGCGCGGTCGGAACCGCGATCGCGGCCGCCGTCGCGGCCGCGAACCCGCGCTGGTCGGTCGCGTACACCGTCTGGTCGCCGGAGAGCGCGGCCGCGGCGATCGCGCGCAGCGACTTCGTCCTCCTGCCGCAGGCGCACGCGACGCCGTGGGGGCGCGTGAAGTCGCACAACCGCCTGGTGGAGACGATCCGCGCGGGCCGGCTCGCGCTCGCCTCCCCGATCCCGTCGTATCTCGAGCTCGCCGAATACGCCTGGGTCGGCGAACCGCTCGCCGAAGGCTTGCGCTGGGCGCTCGCGCACCCGGAGGAGGCCGCGGCGCGCGTCGCGCGCGGCCAGGCGCACGTCGCAAAGCGCTTCGCGCGGGAGGCGATCGGGGCGCGCTGGGCGCAGGTGCTCGGGGTGTGACGCGGCGCGCGCCGCGGGACCGCCGCGTCAGGTGCCCGCGGGCGCGTCTTGGAGCGGCAGGCCGAGGAGCTGGCGCTGCGCCGGCGACGGCGGGGTCTTGAAGGCGAGCGCGCGCAGCTCGTAGGGCCCGTACGGCCCCGCATTCCACACGTCGGCAAAGCCGGCCGCGAGCAGCGCTTCGCCGAGCGACTTGTGGCTGAAACCGGTCTTGTGCGCGAAGAAGTCGTTGCCGCTGCGCTCGATCTCGGGGCTCCAGCCGTAGATGACGTCGATCACCGGGATCGGCCCGCTCGGCGCCTCGTACAGCACGTCGTCGAGGTCCAGCCCGTCGTCGAGCATCCTGCGAAACACCGCCGGCATGTCCGGCACGCGGATCTCGGCGAAGCCCTCCGCCTTCAGCACGTGGAGGAAGCCGGCGAGGACCTTCGGCACGTCGTGCCGGTAGTAGTGCTCGAGGTTGTGCGAGCAGTAGACTGCGTCGAACTGGCCCGGGGCGAGCGTGCCGAGCGCGCGCGCGTCGCACACCACGTCGGCGCCGCGCCGCGGGTCGATGTCGAGCAGGAGATGGTCCCAGCCGGCGTAATGCGGCG
>JAGVSZ010000511.1 GCA_019137045.1 Betaproteobacteria bacterium | reverse complement strand
CGTGCGGCTCGTCGCCGCCGCGCCAGGCCTGCCGCCGGATGTCGCAGCATTGCCCGGCCTCGTGGCGCGTGCGGTGGCGCCGCGGTTCGAGGACGGCTTCATCGACCTGCTGCGCGAGCGTCAGCCGGCCTCCGCGCGCGCGGTGCGGATGGACGGCGGCGCCGCCCCGGCCGGCGAGGCCGGCGGCGTGGTGATCGAGGTGAAGGGGCTGCACCGGCGCTTCGGCGACTTCCGCGCCGTCGACGGCGTGGACCTCGCCGTGCGCCGCGGCGAGATCTTCGGCCTGCTGGGCGCCAACGGCGCCGGCAAGACGACCACCTTCCGCATCCTCTGCGGGCTGCTGCCGGCGAGCGCGGGGCGCGTCCAGGTGGCCGGGCTCGACCTTCGCCACGCGGCCTCCGCCGCGCGCGCGCGCATCGGCTAC
The DNA here is from genome assembly GCA_019137045.1 of Betaproteobacteria bacterium. GTDB lineage: Bacteria > Pseudomonadota > Gammaproteobacteria > Burkholderiales > SG8-39 > JAGVSZ01. The sequence goes on along the minus strand of JAGVSZ010000511.1, from coordinate 2,039 downwards.
ATGTCGCAGAAGTTCTCGCTCTACGGGAACCTGGACGTCGCGCAGAACCTGGCGTTCTTCGCGGCGGCCTACGGGCTCGCGGGCGCGGAGCGCGCGGCGCGCATCGCCTGGGCCGTGGAGGAGTTCGCGCTCGCGGAGCACGCGGGCCAGCTCGCCGGCGACCTGCCGCTGGGCTACAAGCAGCGCCTCGCCATGGCCTGCGCGCTCATGCACCGGCCGGAGATCCTCTTCCTCGACGAGCCCACCTCCGGCGTCGACCCGCTCGCGCGGCGCGAGTTCTGGAAGCGCATCAACGCGCTGGCCCGCGCGGGCGTCACGATCCTCGTTACGACGCACTTCATGGAGGAGGCGGAGTACTGCGACCGCCTCGCGATCATGGCCGCCGGGCGGATCCTCGCGACAGGGGAGCCCGCCGCGATCAAGGCGCTCGCGCGCACGGCGGCCACCCCCGAGCCCAGCCTCGAGGACGCGTTCATCGCGCTGGTCGAGCGCCCGGCGGAGGCGGCGGCGTGAGCGCCGCGCGCGGGGGCGCCGCGATGCGGCTGCGGGGGCTCCTGCGCAAGGAGTTCCTGCAGATCGTGCGCGACCCGAGCAGCATCGCCATCGCCTTCCTGATGCCGATCTTCCTCCTCGCGCTCTTCGGCTACGGCGTGTCGCTGGACGCCGAGGACGTCCCGATCGCGCTGGTGCAGGACGCCCCCTCGCGCGACGGCGCGGACTTCCTCGCCTCGCTTCGGGGCACGCCCTCCTTCGCGCCCCGCGACGCCGCCTCGATGGCCGAGGCGGAGCGCCTGCTGCGCGAGGGCGCGGTGAGCGGCATCGTGCGCCTGCCGGCGGATTTCCCGCGCCGGCTGCGCGGCGCCGAGGGCGCGCCCATCCAGGTCGTGGTGAACGGCGTGGACGCCAACACCGCGCGGCTCGTGCAGGGCTACGTCGAGGGCGCCTGGGGCAACTGGCTCGCGGCGCGCGCCGCGCGCCTGGGCCGGGAGCGCGCCCTGCCCGCGGACCTGCAGCCGCGCATCTGGTTCAACGGCGAGCTGCGCAGCCGCAACTACCTCGTGCCGGGGCTGGTCGCCATCATCATGACGCTCATCGGTGCGCTGCTCACGGCGCTGGTGATGGCCCGCGAGTGGGAGCGCGGCACGATGGAGGCGCTCATGGTCACGCCCGCGAGCATGACGGAGGTGCTGCTGGGCAAGCTCGGCGCCTACTTCGTGCTGGGCACCGGCGGCATGCTCCTCACCGTCGCCATGGCGGTGTGGCTCTTCGAGGTGCCGCTGCGCGGCTCGTTCTGGGTGCTGTGGGCGTGCTCGAGCCTCTTCCTGCTGGCCGCGCTGGGCATGGGGCTCACCATCTCGACGCTGGCCCGCAGCCAGTTCGTGGCCGGCCAGGTCGCCATCATCGCCACCTTCCTGCCGGCGTTCCTGCTCTCCGGCTTCATCTTCGACATCGGCGCCATGCCGCCGGTGGTGCAGGCGATCACGCACGTGGTCGTCGCGCGCTACTTCGTGGCCATCGTGCAGACGCTCTTCCTCGCCGGCGACGTGTGGGCCGTGATCGTGCCCAACGCGCTCGCGCTCGCCGCCATGGCCGCCGCGTTCCTCGCCATCACCTGGCGCAAGTCGCGCAAGAGGCTCGACTGAGATGTGGCGGCGCGTCCTCGCCCTCGTGCGCAAGGAGTTCCTGGCGCTGCTCAGGGACCCGAAGAGCCGGCTCGTGCTGGTGGTCCCGCCGCTCGTGCAGCTCCTCGTGTTCGGCTACGCCGCGACCTTCGACCTGCGGCAGGTGCCGATCGCCGTGCTGGACGAGGACCGCAGCGCCGCCTCGCGCGAGCTGCTCGCGGCCTTCGGCACGGGAACCCCCTTCGTGAAGGTGGCCGACCTGGCGTCGGCGGCGGAGATCGCGCCGCTCGTGGACCGGCGAAGGGTGCTCGCGGTGATCCGCGTCGGCCCGCGCTTCGCCGACGACCTGCTCTCCGGGCGCCCCGCGCCGGTGCAGGTCGTGGTCGACGGGCGCAACTCCAACACCGCGATGATCGC
>JAGVSZ010000475.1 GCA_019137045.1 Betaproteobacteria bacterium | reverse complement strand
ATGGTCGAGCACAACCTCTCGGTGGTGGCGAACCTGTCGCACACGATCACCGTGCTGCAGCGGGGCGAGATCCTCGCCGAGGGCGACTACGCGACGGTGTCGAAGGACCCGCAGGTGATACAGGCCTACATGGGATCGGGCCATGCCTGACGCGGGCGACGGCGCGCTGCTCGCGGTCCATGGCCTGCACGCCTGGTACGGGGAGTCGCACATCCTGCACGGCGTGGACATGGAGGTGCGCGCGGGCGAGGTGGTGACGCTGCTCGGCCGCAACGGCGCGGGAAAGACGACCACGCTCAAGTCGGTCATGGGCATGGTCGCGCGGCGCGAGGGCTCGGTGCGCTTCGCCGGGGCCGAGACCATCCGGCTGCACTCCGACCAGGTGGCGCGCCTCGGCCTCGCGATCTGCCCCGAGGAGCGCGGCATCTTCGCCAGCCTCGACGTCGAGGAGAACCTGCTGCTGCCGCCCAAGGTGCGCGACGGCGGCCTGACCACCGCGCAGATCTTCGAGCTGTTCCCGAACCTGCGCGAGCGCCTCGCCAGCCAGGGCACCAAGCTCTCCGGCGGCGAGCAGCAGATGCTCGCGATCGGACGCATCCTGCGCACCGGCGCGCGCCTGCTGCTGCTCGACGAGCCGACCGAGGGCCTCGCGCCGGTGATCGTGCAGCAGATCGGACGCACGCTCGCGCGGCTCAAGCAGGAGGGCTTCACCATCCTGCTGGTCGAGCAGAACTTCCGCTTCGCGCAGACGGTGGCGGACCGCCACTACGTCATGGAGCACGGGCGCGTCGTGGACCTGATCCCGAATTCCGGCCTCGAGGCCGCAATGCCCAAGCTGCACGCGTATCTTGGGGTCTAGAGTGAAGCACTCTCTTCGCAAGGAGGAAGCACGCATGAAGTACAAGCGCAGTCTCATCGCTGCGGCAGTCGCCATGCTGGCCGGCACGGCCGGCGCCCAGGTCTCCGACGGCGTGGTCAAGATCGGCGTCATGAACGACCAGTCGGGCACTTACGCCGACCTCGCCGGCCCCGGCTCGGTGGTCGCCGCGCGCATGGCGGTCGAGGACTTCGGCGCCGCGAAAAAGGGCATGAAGGTCGACATCCTCGTCGCCGACCACCAGAACAAGCCCGACGTCGGCTCGACCATCGCGCGCCAGTGGTTCGACGTGGACAAGGTGGACGTCATCATGGACGTCCCGACCTCCTCGGTGGTGCTGGCGGTGAACCAGATCGCCAAGGAGAAGAACAAGGCGCTGATCGTGTCCACCGGCGCGACCTCGGACCTGACCGGCAAGGCCTGCACGCCGAACGCGATCCACTGGACCTACGACACCTGGTCGCTCGCCAACGGCACCGGCAGCGCGGTGGTGAAGACCGGCGGCGACACCTGGTTCTTCCTCACCGCCGACTACGCCTTCGGCCACGCGCTCGAGCGCGACACCGAGGCAGTGGTGCTGAAGAACGGCGGCAAGGTGGTCGGCAAGGTGCGCCATCCGTTCCCCGCCTCCGACTTCTCGTCGTTCCTGCTCCAGGCGCAGTCCTCGAAGGCCAAGGTCATCGGCCTCGCCAACGCCGGCGCCGACACCACCAACGCGATCAAGCAGGGCGCGGAGTTCGGCATCGTCAAGGGCGGCCAGCAGTTCGCCGGGCTGCTCGTGTTCCTCACCGACGTGCACGCCCTCGGCCTGGACAAGGCGCAGGGGCTGCTGCTGACGGAGGCGTTCTACTGGGACCTCAACCCGCAGACGCGCGCGTGGTCGGAGCGCTTCGCCAAGCTGCACAAGGGCGCGAAGCCGACCATGGCGCAGGCCGGCGTGTACTCGGCGACGCTGCACTACCTGAAGGCGGTGGAGGCGGCGAAGACCGACGACGGACCGAAGGTGATCGCGCAGATGAAGAAGATGCCGAGCGAGGATGCGGCGTTCGGCAAGGGCCGCGTGCGGCAGGACGGGCGGCACGTCCACGACATGTATCTATTCGAGGTCAAGAAGCCGTCCGAGTCGAAGGGCCCGTGGGACTACTACAAGGTGCGCGCCACGATCCCGGCCGAGCAGGCGTTCCGGCCGGAGAGCGAGGGCGGCTGTCCGCTCGTGAAGTAGCCTGAAGCGGTGCACCGAGCATGACCGAGATCTTCGGCGTCCCGACGCAGGCGCTGTTCGGACAGCTCCTGATCGGCCTGATCAACGGGAGCTTCTACGCGCTCCTGTCGCTCGGGCTCGCCGTGATCTTCGGTCTGCTCAACATCATCAATTTCACCCATGGCGCCCAGTACATGATGGGCGCGTTCGCGGCCTGGTTCCTGCTTGCGAAGCTCGGGCTGGGGTACTGGTGGGCGCTCGCGCTCGCGCCGGTGGCGGTCGGCGTCACCGGCGTGATCGTCGAGCGGCTGATGCTCGCGCGGCTGTACAAGCTCGACCACCTGTACGGGCTCCTGCTCACCTTCGGTCTGGCGCTGGTCATCCAGGGGCTGTTCCGCCACGAGTTCGGCTCCTCGGGCCTGCCGTACGCGATCCCCAAGGCGCTCGAGGGCGGCACGAACCTCGGGTTCATGTACCTGCCGAACTACCGCGCATGGGTGATTTTCGCGTCGCTCGTCGTCTGCCTCGGCACCTGGTTCGTGATCGAAAAGACCAGGCTCGGCGCCTACCTGCGCGCCGCGACCGAGAACCCGGAGCTGGTGCGCGCGTTCGGCATCAACGTGCCGCGCATGATCACGCTCACCTACGGCTTCGGCGTGGGGTTGGCCGCGCTCGCCGGGGTGATGGCGGCGCCGATCTACACGGTGAGCCCGCAGATGGGCGCCGACCTGATCATCGTCGTGTTCGCGGTGGTGGTGATCGGCGGCATGGGCTCGATCATGGGGTCGATCGTCACCGGCTTCGCGCTCGGGCTGATCGAGGGCCTCACGAAAGTGTTCTATCCCGAGGCCTCGAACACGGTCATCTTCATCATCATGGCGATCGTGCTCATGATCCGGCCGGCGGGCCTGTTCGGAGCGGCGCGATGACGCCCCACCGCGTCGCGCTCGCGCTCATGATCGCGTTCTTCGCGCTGGCGCCGGCGGTGATCTACCCGCTGTTCCTGATGAAGGTCATGTGCTTCGCGCTGTTCGCGTGCGCGTTCAACCTCCTGATCGGCTACGGCGGCCTGCTCTCCTTCGGCCACGCGATGTTCTTCGGCGGGGCGGCCTACATCTCGGCGCACGCCGCCAAGGTCTGGGGGTTTCCGCCCGAGCTCGCCGTCCTCGCCGCGGTCGCGGCGGCGGCGCTGCTCGGATTCGCCGCCGGCCTCATCGCCATCCGGCGCCAGGGCATCTACTTCGCCATGATCACGCTGGCGCTCGCGCAGATGGTGTTCTTCTTCAGCGTGCAGGCGCCGTTCACCGGCGGGGAGGACGGCATCCAGGCGGTGCCGCGCGGCCGGCTCTTCGGGCTCGTGGACCTCTCGCAGGTCAGGAACATGTACGTCTTCGTCTTCGCGCTCTTCCTCGGCGGATTCCTGCTCATCTACCGCGTCATCCATTCGCCGTTCGGCCAGGTGCTGAAGGCGATCCGCGAGAACGAGAGCCGCGCGCTCTCGCTCGGCTACGACACCGACCGCTACAAGCTGCTCGCCTTCGTGCTCTCGGCGGCGCTCGCCGGGCTCGCCGGCGGCACCAAGGCGCTCGTGTTCCAGCTCGCTTCGCTGACCGACGTGCACTGGACCATGTCCGGCGAGGTGGTGCTGATGACCCTGGTCGGAGGACTCGGCACCGTGTTCGGTCCGGTCGTGGGGGCGCTGGTGATCGTGGCGATGGCCAACTATCTCGCGCAGCTCGGCGCCTGGGTGACGGTGGTGCAGGGGGCGATCTTCGTCGTCTGCGTGCTCACCTTCCGGCGCGGTGTGATCGGCGAGCTCGGACACTGGCTGAAGAAGCCGCTGTAGGCGGTGTGAAGCTCGGGCTCCCGGACCTCTCCAAGGCCCTCGACGCCGGGCTGCTCAAGACCGTCGAGGCGCTGCTGCGCGCCGGCCAGTTCAATCGCGTCGCCAACCTCGTCGCCGCGAGCGAGCCGCTCGCGAACTTCGCGCTGCGGCGAATGCGCGAGGTCGTCGGGGATCCGCTGCTCGTCGCCCAGGGCGGGGCGCTGCGGCTGACCAAGCGCGCCCAGCGCCTCGCGGCGCCGTTCCGCGACCTGCTCGAGCGCATCGGCGAGGTGCTCGCGGGGCGCGACGTGTTCGATCCCGCGTTCTGCGAGCAGACGTTCCGCGTCGCGGCGAGCGACTACGCGGCGTTCGTCGTCGGTCCGGGGCTGGTCAAGGCGCTCGCCCAGGCGGCGCCGCGCGCCGCGCTCGCCTTCGAGCCCTTCGACCCGGCGCAGGCGCGCCGCGGTCTCGAGCGTGGCGAGCTCGACCTCGCGCTGGCGACGCCGCTGCGGGGCGGGGCGGGCGGGCTCGACTCCGAGACGCTCTTCGCGGAGCGGTTCGCGTGCATCGCCGCCCGGAATCACCCCAGAGTCGCGAAGCGGCTGAGCGCGACGGCCTACGCCGCGGAGCGCCACGTCGTCATTCGCGCCGCTGCCGGCGCCGCGCGCGCCGATCCCGCGCTTGCCGACCCCGGGCGCAAGCGCCGCGCCGGCGCGACGGTCGCGCACTTCCTGCTCGTGCCGGCGATGGTGGCCGAATCGGAGCTGATCGCCACGCTGCCCGAGCGCGTCGCGGAGCGGTTCGCGGCGCGCTACCCGCTGGTCGTGCACCGCTCGCCGGTGCGCGCGGCCGGATTCACGCTCGCGCTGACCTGGGGCGCGCGCGGCGCGGACGAGCCGGCGCGACGCTGGCTGCGGGAAGTGGTGGCGACCGCGGCCGCGGAGACCTGAGGGGCGCTAGAAGGCGCAGTCGGGCGGAAAATTCGGCGCGCGCTTCTCCTTGAGCGACGCCATCCCTTCCTTCACCTCGGGTCCGGTGAAGCCCATGAACTCGAGCGCGAGCGACGCGTCGAAGCTCGGCCCGGCCAGGCGCAGCCAGTTGTTGAGGCTGTACTTGGTCCAGCGGATGGCGCTTTGCGCGCCGAGCGCGAGCTTGCGCGCCACCTCGAAGGCCTTCGGCACGAGCTCCGCCTCGTCCACCGCCAGCGACACCAGGCCGATGCGCTCGGCCTCCTCGCCGCTCACCGTCTCGCACAGCAGCAGGTAGTACTTCGCTTTCGCCATGCCGCAGAGCAGCGGCCACACGATCGCGGCATGGTCGCCCGCGGCGACGCCGAGGCGGGTGTGCCCGTCGATGATGCGCGCGGTCTTCGCCGCGATCGAGATGTCGGCGAGGAGGCCCGCGACCAGCCCCGCGCCGACCGCCGGGCCGTGCATCGCCGACACCACCGGCTTCGAGCAGTTGATGACGTTGTAGACGAGGTCGCGCGCCTCGCGCCACACGCGCGCGCGCGTATCGAAATGGTCGATCATGCCCTCGATCAGCTGCATGTCGCCGCCGGCGGAGAACCCCTTGCCCTCGCCGCGCAGGATCGCCACCCGCGTGTCGGGATCCTTGTCGACGTCCAGCCACACCTCCGCGAGCTCGCGGTGCAGCACGTGGTCGGCGGTCGAGAGCTTGCCCGGCGCGCCCATGACGATCTCGAGGATGCCGTCGGGGTGGCGCTTCATCGCGAGGCGCTCGTAGCGGGCGTAGCGGTCGTTCGTGTTCATATCAGCCTCTTGCGGTTCTTCCAGTAGGGCTCGCGCAGCAGGTTCTTCTGGATCTTGCCGATCGGCGTCTTGGGGAAATCGGTCACGAACTTCACTAGGCGCGGCCGCTTGAACTCGGCGAGCACTTTCGTGCAGTGCGCGACGACGGCTTCCTCGGTGAGCGTCGCCCCGGGCTTGAGCGCGATGTAGGCCGCCGGGAGCTCGCCGAACTTGTCGTCGGGGACGCCGAACACCGCGCACTCCGAGACGGCGTCGAGCGCGTAGATCGCGTCCTCGATCTCCTTCGGATACACGTTCTCGCCGCCGGAAATCAGCATGTCCTTCGCGCGGTCGACGAGCGTGATGAACCCGTCGCGGTCCATCCTGCCGACGTCGCCGGTGAGCCCCCAGCCCCCGCCCAGGCGGAAGAACTCGGCGGTCTGCTCCGGCTCGTTGTAATACTCGAGCATGAGGTTGTCGCCGCGCGAGCCGATCTCGCCCAGTGCGCCGGGGCCGACCCGCCGCCCGGCCGCATCGAACAGGGCGACGTCGACGTTGTAGGCCTGCCGCCCCACCGAGCCGAGCTTGCCGGCGAGATCCCAGTCGCGCAGGCTGGTGAGGACCCCCATCTCGGACTGGCCGTAGATCTGGGTGAGCGCGAGGCGCGGCAGGCGCTTCTTCAGCTCGAGCTGGACCCAGTCGGGCATCGGCGCGCCGGCGAACGAGAGCTTGCGCCACGTCGCGAGCTGCGCGGCGTCGAACGCCGGGGACGAGACGAGCACGTTCGCCTGCGTGGGCACCATGAACGCGGCGGTCACCCGGTCGCGGGCGACCGTCTCCACGAACTTCTCGGGCGACCAGGGCGTGACGAAGGTCGAGGTCGCGCCGACCAGCACCGCCGGCTGGAACATGATGTTCAGGGCGGCGACGTGGAAGAGCGGCGTCACGATCGCCACCACGTCGCGCTCGTCGAGCGCCTCCTCGACGACCACCGTGTGCGCGGTGAGCGCGCGGGCGCGATGGCTCGCGAGCACGCCCTTCGGCCGGCCGGTGGTGCCGCCGGTATAGGTCATGCAGAACGGCGCGCGCTCGTCGAGCGCGACGCGCGGCTCGGTCTCCGGCCGGCCGGCGAGGAAGTCGTCCAGCGGCGTCGCGCCCGGCGCGGCCCCGATCGACACCCAGTGCGCGATCTTCGGGCAGCGCGCGCGCACCGCCGCCGCCTTCTCCGCCAGCGCCGCGTCGAACACCAGCACCTCGGCGTCGGACTTGTTCAGCACGAACTCGAGCTCGTCGGGGGCGTACAGCACCGACACGTTGACCAGGACGAGTCCGCTGCGCGCCGCGCCGAAGAACACGACGCCGTACTCCGGCAGGTTGCGCGAGAGGATCGCGACCTTCGCGCCCGGCGCGAGGCCGAGCGCGAGCAGCGCGTGGGCGAGGCGGTTCGCCTGCGCGTCGAGCGCGGCGTACGTGAGGCGCGTGCCGTCGCGGATGATCGCGGGCTTGTCGGGAAAGCGCTCCGCGGAGCGCCGCAGCATGTCGCCGGTGAGCACCGCGCGCGCCCCGTCCGACTCAGCCCAGCGTCACCGGCAGGTGCCGCAGGCCGCGGAAGCGCACGCGGCGGTCGCGCTCCGGCGCGCCGTCGGCGGCGATCCGCGGGTAGCGCGCGAGCAGCCGGCCGAACGCGATCCGCCCCTCGACGCGCGCGACGTTCATGCCGGCGCACGCGTGGTCGCCGTGCCCGAACGCGACGTGGCGGTTCGGCTTGCGCCCGACGTCGAGCCGGTCGGGGTCGGGGAACTGCGCCGGGTCGCGGTTCGCGGCGCCGACGCCGAGCGTCACGAACGTCCCCGCCGGAAAGGCGCGCCCGCCGACCTCGAACGGCGCGGTCATGACGCGGTTGTTGAGCTGCAGCGGGCTCTCGTAGCGCAGCAGCTCCTCGACGGCGGTGGCGACGAGCGACGGGTCCGCGGCCAGGCGCGCGAGCTCGCCGCGGTGCCCGAGCAGCGCGTGCATGCCGTTGCCGATCAGGTTGGTCGTCGTCTCGTGACCGGCGTTGAGCAGGAAGATGCACTGGTGCATCAGCTCTTTCTCGGTCAGGCGCTCGCCGTCCGCTTCGCCCCGGATCAGGCGCGTGAGGACGTCGACGTCGGGGTCCCCCGGCCGCCTGCGCCGCGCGGCGATCAGCCGCTCCAGGTAGTCGAGGAACTCGCGCACCGCGCGGTTGCCGCGCTCGAGGATCCCGGCGTCCGGCGCAGGCTCGAGCGCCGAGAGGATCGCAAGCGACCAGCCGCGCAGCGGGCCGCGCTCGTCGCGCGGCACGTCGAGCAGGTTGCCGATCACCTCGATCGGGATCTGCGCGGCGAAGTCGTCGATCAGGTCGGCGCGGCCCTGCTCGCCCATCCGGTCGAGCAGGCGGTCCACCAGCTGCACGAGCCCCGGTTCCATGCGCGCGATCGCGCGCTGGTTCAACGCGCCCATGATCAGGCGCCGCACGCGGGTGTGGAGCGGCGGGTCGTTGAAGACGAGGCTGGTGGTGTGATGCTCGTACAGCAGGCCGTCGCCGAGCCGCGGCTTGAACTCGACCCGCTTGTCGGAGCTCGCGCGCGGGTCGCGGTAGATCGCCGCGACGTCCTCGTAGCGCGTGAGGAAGATCGAGCCGGGCGCGAGCTCGTGCACCGGGTCGTGGCGGCGCAGCGCCGCGTAGTAGGGATACGGGTCGTCGATGAAGTCGGGCGGGACGTCCGTCAGCCGGAACGCGCGCGCCTCGTCGGCCGTAAGGCGCACTCAGAACGTCCCGGGGTAGGCGCCGCCGTCGAGCAGGAAGTTCTGCCCGACGACGTAGCCCGCCTGCGCGCTGCAGAGGTAGGCGCAGGCGTCGCCGAACTCCGCCGGCTCGCCGTAGCGCTGGGCCGGGATCGTCTTCGCGCGCGCCTCCTTGATCGTCTCCGCGGGAACGCCCTGCTTCCGCGCGTTGGCCTCGAAGTTCGACTGCAGGCGGTCGGTGAGGAACGCCCCCGGGAGCAGGTTGTTGATCGTCACGTTGTGGCGCGCCACCTGCCGCGAGAGGCCCGCGACGAAGCCGGTGAGCCCGGTGCGCGCGCCGTTGGACATGCCGAGCTCCGGAATCGGGAATTTCACCGCGCCGGAGGTGATGTTCACGATGCGCCCGAACCTGCGCGCGATCATCGGATCGATCGTCGCCTTGATCAGCTCGATCGGGGTGAGCATGTTGGCGTCGAGCGCCTTGATCCAGTCCTCGCGCGACCAGTTGCGGAAGTCCCCCGGCGGAGGGCCGCCGGCGTTGTTCACCAGGATGTCGGGCTGCGGGCAGGCCGCGAGGAGCTGCGCGCGCCCGTCGGGCGTGGTGACGTCGAGCGCGAGCGCGTTCACCTTGACGCCGAAGGCCTTGCGGATCTCCGCCGCCGTCTGCTCGAGCGCGCCCTTGCCGCGCGCGCAGATCGTGAGGTCGACGCCTTCGCGCGCGAGCGACCACGCGCACGCGCGGCCGAGGCCCTTGCTCGCGGCGCAGACGATCGCGGACTTGCCCTTGATGCCGAGGTCCATCGCCGCTCCTTCTATCGCCGCCTGCCGCCCAGGATCGAGCCGAGGATTCCGCGCGTGATCTCGCGGCCGAGCGACGAGCCGACCGAGCGCGCCGCGCTCTTCGCGGCCGCGTCGAGGATGCCCGGCCTCTTCCCGCCGCGCGGGCCGGTCGAGCCGAACAGCACGTCCGAGAGCACGTCCATGACGCCCCCGCCCTGCTGCGGGGCGTCCGCCGGCGCGCCCTTCGCGCCGGGGGCGGCCTGTGCCTGCCCGCCCGCCGCGGCCTGGAGCTTTTCGAACGCCGACTCGCGGTCGACCATCTTCTCGTAGTGACCGGCCACGAGGGAGCCGGCGATGATCTTCTTGCGCTCCTCGGGCGAGATCGGCCCGATCTTCGAGCGCGGCGGCACGACGAAGGCCCGCTCGACCACGCCCGGGCGGCCCTTCTCGTCCAGCAGCGACACGAGCGCCTCGCCGACGCCGAGCTCGGTGATCGCCTTCTCGGTGTCGAGCCTGGGGTTCTGGCGCAGCGTCGAGGCGGCCGTCTTCACCGCCTTCTGGTCCTTGGGCGTGAACGCGCGCAGCGCGTGCTGCACGCGGTTCCCCAGCTGGCCGAGCACGCTCTCGGGGATGTCGAGCGGGTTCTGGGTCACGAAGTAGACGCCGACGCCCTTCGAGCGGATCAGCCGCACCACCTGCTCGATCTTCTCCACCAGCGCCTTCGGCGCGTCGGCGAAGAGCAGGTGCGCCTCGTCGAAGAAGAACACCATCTGCGGCTTCTCCGGGTCGCCCACCTCGGGCAGGTGCTCGAAGAGCTCCGAGAGCAGCCACAGGAGGAAGGTCGAATAGAGCTTGGGCGAATTCATCAGCTTGTCGGCGGCGAGCACGTTGACCATGCCGCGGCCCTGCGCGTCGGTCTGCATCAGGTCCGCGATGTCGAGCATCGGCTCGCCGAAGAATCGCTCTGCTCCCTGGTGCTCGAGCTCGAGCAGCCCGCGCTGGATCGCGCCGATCGAGGCGGTCGAGACGTTCCCGTAGCCGGTCTTGAACCGGGCGGCGTTGTCGCCCACGAACTGCGTCATCGCGCGCAGGTCCTTGAGATCGAGGAGCGCGAGGCCGTTGTCGTCGGCGATCTTGAACACGAGCGTCAGCACGCCCTGCTGCACGTCGCTCAGGTTGAGGAGCCTTCCGAGCAGCAGCGGCCCCATGTCCGAGACCGTCGCGCGCACCGGGTGACCCTGCTCGCCGAACACGTCCCAGAAGGTGACCGGGCAGCCTTCCCACTTCGGCTCGTCGAGCTTGAGCAGCGCGAGCCGCTCCTTCATCTTCGGCGAGGCGGCGCCCGGCGCCGAGATGCCGGAGAAGTCGCCCTTCACGTCGGCCATGAACGAGGGCACGCCGAGGCGCGAGAACGACTCGGCGAGCACCTGCATCGTCACCGTCTTGCCGGTGCCGGTCGCGCCGGTGATCAGCCCGTGCCGGTTGGCGAGCGCC
>JAGVSZ010000249.1 GCA_019137045.1 Betaproteobacteria bacterium | reverse complement strand
GGCCGGCGCAGCGGCGGCGACCCGGCCGCTACGCGAACTCGAACGCGAGCGCGCCCTTCACGTCGTGGTAGCGCTCGACGAGCTCGCGTCCGTCCATCGCGCCCAGGTTGAGAACCGCGTAGCGGTAGCTGCCGAGCCACTTCACCTCGCGCTCGAGCTGCGCCCCGGTCTTCACGTACACCATCAGCCGCGCGTCCCGGTAGCGCCGCCGCAGCGCCGCGACGCGGGCGCGGTCGGGAAAGGCCTTCAGCCGCGGCCGCCCGAACGCGCGCAGCACGAAGCTCGCCGCGTGCCGGTAGCGCCCGCGGCCCTTCACCAGCACCGGCGCGCGCCCGGTCGCGAGCGCGAGCACCGCGTCGTAGGTGCTGAAGCCCTCCACCTTCTCGTACAGGTCGGCGAACTGGTAGGCGATGCGCGGGTTGACTTCCAGCACGGTCACGCGGTCGGTCGCCGCGTCGTGGAACAGCTCCACGTTGAACACGCCGTGGTCGAACCCGAGCGCGCGCACCGCCTTCTCGGCGATCGCGGCCATGCGCGCCTGCACGTCCGCGGGCACCGCCGAGGGGTACTCGAAGCGCTGGAACGCGATCGTGCCCGGGTACATCACCGCGTCGACGATCCCGAGGATGGTCACGGTACCGCCGTGCGCGATGCCCTCGACCGTGACCTGCGTGCCGGCGAGGACCTCCTCGGCGATCATGTGGTGCGTGTCGACGTCGTAGCCCATCCCGAAGTCGGCCGCGAGGTCGTTCGCAGGCTGGATCAGCTTCTCCAGGATGAAGCGCTCGAGCGGCCGGAACGTCATCAGGGCCCGCACGTCCTCGAACCGCTCCGCCCGCCGCGCGAGGATCGAGTAGGTCGCCTTGACCGGCTTGACGAAGCAGGGGAACGGGAGCCCGACCTCCTCGGCGCGGCGTACGTCGTAGGGGAACACCGCGTAGCGCGGCGTCGCCTCCGGCACCGCGCGCTCCATCAGCCGGCGCGCGTAGTACTTGTGCTGGGCGGCGAGGATCGCGCGCGGGTCGGCGGTCGGCAGCCCGAGCCGCTGCGCCACCACCGCGGCGATCAGCGCGCCCCACTGCTCCTCGTTCGAGACCACGCCGGCGAGGCCGGCGTGGCGGTACCTGGCCACGATGCGGTCGATGAAGCGCCGCGCGTCGAAGAGCGCGAGGCGCACGTTCTCGGGAAAGCGGAAGAGGTCGAAGCCTTCGTAATGAAACCGGTAGCGCGCGCGGTGGCGCGGCGCCTCGAACTCGGCCCGGTCCCACTCGTTGGGGAACAGCACGAGGATCTCTTTCACCGCTTCTTCTCCCGGTCCTCTCCTGCGGGCATCAGACCGCTCAACAGCGCGGCCCCGCCCGCTATTCCGTCCCGCACCCGCGCGAGGTCTTCGGGCCGGTCCAGGTCCCACAGCATCGGGAGCTCGCGCCACCGCCAGCCGAGCGCGCGGAGCCGCGCCCGCTGCTCCTCCATTACGTCCGCGCCCCCCCAGCGGATGCGGGCGAAAGCCGCGGGGTCGATCCGCGCCGCGGCGACGAGCACGTACCCGCCGTCCGCGGCCGGGCCGAGCGCCGCATCGTACCCGGCCGCCAGCGCTCCGGCGGCCTGGCGCAGGTATTCCGGCGTCATGGCGGGGCAGTCGGCTCCGGTCAGGACTGCCGGCAGGCGCGCCGCGAGGGCCCGGTGCATGCGGTCGCCGAGGTCGCCTTCGCCCTGCTCGGTCAGCACAACGCCGAAGCGCGCGGCGCGCGCCGCGAAGAACGGGTGCGAGCGGTCCGGCGCGCAGCACAGCTCGACCGGGCCGAGCGCGGCGGCGCAGGCGGTTTCCAGCGCGCGGTCGACCAGGCGCTCGTGCAGCCGCGCCGCCCCCACCGCGCCCAGCGCGGGCACGAGCCGGGTCTTGACCGCGCCGGGCACCGGGGCCTTGGCGAACACGATCACGCGCATCGGGGCCGGGATTCTGGCCGAACGGGGGCGGCCGCTCAACGCGGGTGGTGCCGATAGCGCTCGGCCAGACGCTCGGGCGACGCCCCGAGGAAGTAGCGCAGGCGCAGCCACCACATGAGCACGACGATCCGGAGCACGCCGCGCGCTTCCCAGCGCCGCCCGGAGGTGGTGGCCCGCTCGCGCAGGCACAGCGGCGCCGAGACGCGCTTCAGGGCGGCGCTCAGCGCGACGTCCTCCATCAGGGCGAGCGGCGGAAACCCGCCCACCGCCGCGAACGCGTCGCGGCGCACGAAGATCGCCTGGTCACCGGTCGCGATGCCGGTCCAGCGCGAGCGCGCGTTCATGAGCGCGCCCACGAACCCCAGCAGCGGGTGCCGGCCGTCGATGCGCACGTCGAAGCGCCCCCAGGCGCGGCCGCTGCCCGCGAGACCTTCGAGCACGAGCCGGTCGGCGCGCGGCGGCAGGCGCGTGTCGGCGTGCAGGAAGAGCAGCACGTCGCCCGCCGCGAGCCGCGCCCCGGCGTTCATCTGGCTC
>JAGVSZ010000390.1 GCA_019137045.1 Betaproteobacteria bacterium | reverse complement strand
GCCTAGGAGCGGCGCAGTGCCCCGCCTTCGCCTCGCGTGCGCGCTCCTCGCGCTCCTCGCGGGCGCGGGCGCGCGGGCCGCGGAGCCGCCGGTCGCCTTCGACGCGAGCGCGAGCCCGCAGGCGCTGGTGGCCGCCGCGCTCGCCTACGAGCACGGCGAGGGCGTGCCGAAGAACCTCGTCCAGGCCGCGTTCCTCTACTGCGAGGCGGCGCGGCGCGGGGACGCGGAGGGACAGTACGGCCTCGGCTGGATGTACGCGAACGGCCGCGGGCTCGCGCACGACGACGGCATCGCGGCGAGCCTGTTCGCGCTCGCCGCGGCGCAGGGCCACGAGCCGGCGCGCCGCATGCAGCGGTTCGTCGGCGAGTCGGTCGACCGGCTGCCCGACTGCATGCGCCCGGCGCAGATGCCGGCCGCGACGCTCGCCTTCGACGACGGCGCCGACACCTTCGCCGGGCTGCCGCCGTACAAGCAGAAGTTCGTCGAGCTGGTGCGGACCCTCGCGCCGAAGTACGACGTGAGCCCGCGCCTCGCGCTCGCGATCGTCGCGGTGGAGTCCAACTTCGAGCCCTTCGCGCGCTCGCCGAAGGATGCGCGCGGCCTGATGCAGCTCATCCCCGGCACCGCGGCGCGGTTCAACGTCCGCAACGCGTACGATCCCGCGGAGAACGTGCGCGGCGGGCTGTCGTACCTGCGCTGGCTGCTCGCGTACTACCGCGGGCGGGTGGAGCTCGCCGCGGCGGCCTACAACGCCGGCGAGGGCGCGGTCGACCGTCATCGCGGCGTCCCGCCGTACGCCGAGACGCGCGACTACGTGCTGAAGATCCGCCGGCTGTACGGCGCCGAGGCGCACCCGTACGACCCGCAGGCCGCCGAGCCCTCGCCGCTCATCGCCGGCCGCATGTAGCCGATGCGCGCCGGCCCCTCTCTCGCGCTCGCGCTCGTCCTCTTCGCGCCCGCGCTCGCGCGGGCGCAGGGCCTCGCCGACGCGCCGCGCACGATCGAGCGCGTGAAAGCCTCGGTCGTGGCGGTGGGGTCGTTCCAGCGCACGCGCTCGCCCGCGTTCCGCTTCCTCGGCACCGGCTTCGCCGTCGGCGACGGCGTGACGATCGCCACCAACGCGCACGTGCTGCCGGCGACGCTCGACGCGGAGAAGCTCGAGACGATCGCGATCCTGGTGCCCGGCCCCGGGCGCACGGCGCAGGTGCGCCCGGCCGTGCGCGGCGCGACCGATCCCGCGCACGACCTCGCGCTGCTGCGCGTCGAGGGCGCGCCGCTGCCGGCGCTCGCGGTGCGCGACTCCGACGGCGTGCGCGAGGGCGAGGCGGTGCTCTTCACCGGCTTTCCGATCGGCAACGTGCTCGGGCCGTACCCGGCGACGCACCGCGGCATGATCGCCGCGATCACGCCGATCGCGATCCCGCCGCCGAGCTCGAGCCAGCTCGACACGCGCGCGATCCGCCAGCTCGCGAGCGGCGCGTTCCCGGTGTTCCAGCTCGACGCGACCGCCTACCCCGGCAACAGCGGCAGCCCGGTGTACGCGCCCGCCACCGGCGAGGTGATCGGGGTGGTCAACATGGTGTTCGTGAAAGGCTCGAAGGAGTCGGCGCTCACGCAGCCGAGCGGGATCACCTACGCGATCCCGAGCCGGCACCTGGTCGAGCTGATGAAGCAGGGCGCGCGCTAGCCGCCGGGGCGGGTCTCAGTGCACCGTCGCGGCGCCGCGCTCGACGCCGCTCCACACTTCGCTGCAAATGAGCTCGTAGAGCGGCCGCACCGAGCGCGGCAGGTTGGACTCGATCGAGCCGACGGTCATGACCGAGGGCACGCGCTCGCCGCGGTGCTCGACCGGCCCGCCGATGCGCTCGATGCGCACCCCGAGCTTGGCGAAGTGGCCGGCGAGGCGCGGCTCGGTGAGGACGAACAGCGTCTCGATGCCGAGGCGCTTCGCGAACGCGATCGTGCCGAGGTAGAGCGCGACCTGGATGTAGGGGAAGCGCGGCAGGTCGACCGCGCCGAAGTCCGCCTCCGAGACCGCGATCGCGGCGTGCTTCTCGCCGTTGCGGCGGCGGAACTCCGACACGATCGCGAGGCGCGAGATCTCGCCGATGCGGCGCCGGTCGAGCGCCGCCGGGTCGAGCCGCCGGCGGTCGATCGTCGCGGCGCAGGCGCGCTCCACCGGGAGCTCGCTCGCCGCGTCGGACGGGTCGACGCGCACCAGCCGCGCGCACGCCACGAACCGGTCGTGCTTGAGCGAGCGCACCAGCACGTGCTCCGCGCGCGCGTCGTACGCGTCGCGCTCGCACCGGTCCGGCCGCACCGGCTCGAAGCCGAGCTCCTCGCAGTAGACGCGGTGGCGGATCTCGTAGGCCCGGCGCCGCAGGTCGGGCGTGACCGCCGGCGCGACGTCGAAGTACTTCCTGAACCCGTGCGCGAGATCGAGCAGCTCGAACAGAAACATGACGCCTCCCCCGTGCTTGCGTTCCCCGCCGCGGCGGGCGGATGGAGACCCGGTTCTTCGACGTGCGCCGCGGCCCGGCCAGTATAGAAGGCGCCCCGGCAGTCCGTCACCGGTTTTCCGACGGGGCGCTCGTTCCCTCGCGCATCGGCGCCCCGAATGACGTACTGTCGACGCTCCGATGGAGCTCTTCTTCCTCAAGAAGCTCGCGACCGCGCTGGTCCTCCCGCCGACGGGGCCGCTCCTCCTCGCGGTCGCGGGGGCGTTGGCGCTTCGACGCCGGCCGCGCCTCGGCGGGCTGCTGCTCTGGACCGGGCTGCTCGCGCTGCTCGCGCTGTCGCTCGGGCCGGTTTCGTACCTGCTCCTGCGCCTCGCGAACGACGCGCCGGCGGTGCGGCTCGAGGACGCGCGCAGCGCGCAGGCGGTGGTCGTCCTCGGCGGGGGCCTGCGGCGGGGCGCGCCCGAGTACGGCGGGGACACGCTCAACCGCTGGACCCTGGAACGCGTGCGGTACGGGGCGAAGCTCGCGCGCGAAACGGGGCTGCCGGTGCTCGTCGCCGGCGGCTCGGTGTGGGGCGACACGGCGACGGAGGCGTCGGTCATGCGCGCGGCGCTCGAGCAGGAGTTCAAGGTCCCGGTGCGCTGGACCGAGGAGCGTTCGCGCACCACGCACGAGAACGCGCAGTTCGCGGCCGCGATCCTGAAGCGCGACGGGGTGAAGCGCATCGTGCTGGTGATGCACGGCTTCGATATCCGGCGCGCGCGGGCGGAGTTCGCGGCGGCGGGGCTCGACGTGGTGCCGGCGCCGACGGTGCTGCCGCGGTTCCGGATCGCCACGCCGTTCGATCTCCTGCCGAGCATGGGCGCGCTGCAGGGCAGCCAGATCGCGCTGTACGAGCTGCTCGCGAACGCGGTGCGCCGGTTCTGATCCGCCGGCATCCCTCCTTGACGGTTGCTAAACATGTTCACGAGCTGTCTAGCAACCGGAGCGCTACGCCGTGCACAAACTCATCGTCTTCGGCGCGCGGCCAGTTGCCGGGCACGCAGTGGCGCACGAGGACCTGCTGCGAGCTGCCGCGCTCAGGCGCGCTCGACGGCGAGCCGGAGACCGGCCGCCCGGAGGATCGCGTGCAGCGTCGCGAAGCGCGGATTGCCGCTCGGGGAAAGCGCGCGGTAGAGGCTCTCCCGCGGGACGCCGGCGGCTTTCGCCACCTTGGCCATGCCCTCGGCCTCGGCCACGGTCCGCAGCGCGACGAGGTAGACGCGGGGATCCCCGTCTTCTGCCGCCGCGTTCAGATACGCCGCGGCGAGCGCGGGATCCGCGCGCAGCTCCGCGACGAGTCGCTCGCGGTGCGAGACCGTCAGCGCTTGACGCGCGGCGGGGCCTTGTTTCGGTTTTCGTGCTCGTGCCATAGCTTCACCGCGCGCTCGACGTCGACTGCCTGCCTGCGCTTGTCGCCTCCGCAGAGCAGGACGACGAGCGAGTTTCCCTCCCGTCCGAAGTAGACGCGATAGCCGGGACCCCAATCGATCCGCAGCTCGCTGACGCCATCGCGCAGATAACGCGCGTCGCCGGCGTTCCCGAGCGCGAGCCTTTCCAGCCGCACGAGCACGCGGGCACGCGCCTGCCGGTCGACCAGCGCTCCCAGCCACTGCGTGAACGGCTCGTCGCCGGCAACGGTGCGGTAACGGCGAATCTCGCACGCCATTTATTGTATCGTATACGTTACAGCTGCGCAACCTGGCTCACGGCCAAGTATGCGAACGCTGGTGGCTCATGCGATGCGCCACCGGCGCGCGCCGGGCCATGCGGGTGCCGCGGCCCGATTGACCCAGCGCAACCCGCCGCGCCGGGCGGCTGGGGTATCCTCCGGACCGTGCGTCGCCCGGTCCTGCCCCGCCGCGTCACCGCGCTCCTTCTGAGCGCGGCGCTCGTGCTCGGCCAGGCGTTCGCTGCGGCGCACGCGTGCCTGCTCGCGCCGGTCGCCGACGAGGCGGTCGAGAGCTGCCACCACGAGGCGTCCGAACAGCCCGCCCCGGACACGCTGTGCAAGGCGCATTGCGAGGCGGGTACGCAAACCGTCGACCAGGCGAAGCCGCTCGTCGCGCCGGCTCTCGGCGCGCCGGTCGCCGTGCTCCGCGCCGGCGCCGCCATGTCGTCCAGCGCCGCGCACGGCGCGACCGACTGGCTCGCGCACGCGGGCGCGCCGCCGCCGTTCCTCCTCCACCGCCGCCTGAGAATCTGACCTCCGACTGATCGATGCGCCGTGCCGTGCCGGCACGGCCGCGTTCCGGTTCGATCGAGCGGAGGTTCCATGCATCCCGTAGCCCGTGCGCGCGCCCTCGCGTGCATCCTGATCAGCGTCAGCGCGCCCGGCGCGCTGGCGCAAGCCCTGTCGCTGGACGACGCGATCCGCCTCGGCGAGGCGCGCTCGGCGCGGGTCGCCGCGCAGTCGGCGGCGGTCGCCGCCACCGGCGAGCTGGTCGAGCGCGCGCACCAGCTCCCCGACCCCAAGCTGCGGTTCGGCCTCGACAACGTGCCGGTGAGCGGCGCCGACGCGCTCAGCCTCACCGCCGACGCGATGACGATGAAGCGCATCGGGGTCATGCAGGAGGTCCCGAGCAGCGACAAGCGCCGGGCGCGCGGCGCGCGCGTCGCGCGCGAGCGCGCGGTCGAGCAGGCGAGCCTCGCGCTCGAGCGCGCCGAGATCCGGCGCGAGGTGGCGGTGGCGTGGTACGAGGTGCTGTACGCGACGCGCTCGCTCGCGGCGATGACCGGGCTCGCGGACGCGGCCGCGCTGCAGCAGGAGACGGTCGGAGCGGCGATCGCCGCGGGCCGCGCCGGTGCGGCCGACGGGTTCGTGGCGCGCTCGGCGCTGGAAGCGGTGCGCGACCAGGTGATCGACCAGGAGCGCGTGCTCGCGCGCGCACGGATCCAGCTCGCCGCGCTCATCGGCCCGGACGCCCGGCGCCCGGTCGGGGCCGCGCCCGACACGGCGCGGCTCCCGGTGCCGGTGGAGGCGCTGCTCGCGTCGCTCGACCGCCAGCCGGCGCTGCAGGTGCTCGAGAGCCGGGAGGCGCTCGCGCGCAGCGAGGTCGACGTGGCGAAGAGCGGCACGAGCCCGGACTGGAGCGTGGAGTTCCTGTTCGGCCAGCGCTCGCCGTACTACTCGAACATGGCGACCCTGATGTTCAGCGTGGACCTGCCGATCGCCGCCGCGCAGCGGCAGGACCGCGACGTCGCCGCGAGCCTCGCGCAGGTGGACCGGGCGCGCGCGCTGCGCACGGAGGCGCGCCGGGCCCAGGAGGCGCAGATCCGCTCGCTCGCGGTGGACTGGGAGTCGTGGAGCCGCCGCGCGACGCGCTTCGAGACCGTGCTCATCCCGCTCGCGCGCGAACGCGGGGAGGCGGCGCTCGCCGCCTATCGCGGGGGCAGGGGCGAACTGGCGGCCGTCGTCGAGGCGCGCAAGGCCGAGGCGGAGACGCAGATCGGACTGAACAACGCGCTCCTCGAGCGCGCCCGCGCGTGGGCGGGGTTGAGCTACCTCGCGCCGCAGGAGGAGGACAAGCCATGAAGCGCGCCGTCGCCTGGACGCTCGCCGTCCTGCTTCTCGCCGCCGGGATCGGCGGAGGCTACTGGTACGGGATGGCGGAGGGCATGAAGCACGCGGCGCCCGCGCCGGCCGCCGCCGGCAAGACCGGCGCCGGCGCGCCGGCCGAGGGCGGGCGCAAGGTCCTCTACTGGTACGACCCGATGTACCCGCAGAGCCGCTTCGACAAGCCCGGCAAGTCGCCCTTCATGGACATGCAGCTCGTGCCGAAGTACGCCGACGACCCGGCCGGCGAGGGCGGCGTCGCGATCAACCCGCGCGTGGCGCAGAACCTCGGCGTGCGCACCGCCGCGGTGCGCCGCGGCGCGCTCGAGCGCCGCGTCGAGGCGGTCGGCACCGTCGCGTGGAACGAGCGCGGCGTGGTCGTGCTGCAGTCGCGCACCGGCGGCTTCGTCGAGCGCCTCTTCGCGCGCGCGCCGCTCGATCCGGTGGCGAAGGGCGCGCCGCTCGTGGAGCTGCTCGTGCCCGAGTGGGCCGCGGCGCAGGAGGAGTACCTCGCGCTGTTGCGGAGCGAGCTCGCGGGCGCCGACACCCTGCGCGCGGCGGCGCGCCAGCGCCTGGTGCTGCTCGGCATGAGCGACGAGCTGATCCAGGCGGTCGAGCGCGACCGGCGCGCCCAGCCGCGCTTCACGCTGCGCGCGCCGATCGGCGGCGTCATCGCCGCGCTCGACGTGCGCGAGGGCATGACGGTGGCGCCCGGCGCGACGCTGTTCCGCATCGTCGACCTCGCCACCGTGTGGGTGAACGCGGAGGTGCCCGAGGCCCTGAGCGCGGCGGTGCGGCCGGGCACGCCGGTGGAGGCGCGCGTCGCGGCCTTTCCCGGCGAGACCTTCCGCGGCCGGGTCGCGGCGATCCTGCCGGAGCTGAACGTCGAGACGCGCACCGTGCGCGCGCGCATCGAGCTCGCGAACCCGCGCGCGCGGCTCGCGCCGGGCATGTTCGCGTCGCTCGCGTTCGCGCCGCCCGCCGCGCGCGCGGCGCTGCTGGTCCCGAGCGAGGCGGTGATTCGCACCGGGACGCGCACGGTCGTGATCCGCGCCGACGAGAACGGCATGTTCCGGCCGGTCGACGTCGAGGCTGGCGCCGAATCGGGCGGCGACACCGAGATCGTGCAGGGGCTGGCCGAGGGCGACCGCGTGGTGCTGTCCGGGCAGTTCCTCATCGACTCGGAGGCGAGCCTGCGGGCCGTGCTCACCCGCATGCAGCCGGCGGAGGGCGGGGCCGCGGCGGCGGCGCCCACGCACAAGGCCGAGGGGGTCATGGTCACCGGCGACGACAAGTTCCTCACCATCAAGCACGGCGCGGTCCCGAGCGCGGGGATGGGCGCGATGACGATGGAGTTCAAGTCGCCGGCGGGCGGGCTGCCGCAGGGCCTGCAGGCGGGCGACCCGATCCGCTTCGAGTTCGTGATCACCCGCGACGGCGAGTTCCAGACGACCAGGGTCGAACGGGCCGGCGCGGCCGCAAAGAGCCTCGATCCGCACGCCGGGCACGGAGCGCAGCGATGATCGCCGCCCTCATCCGCTGGTCGATCGCCAACCGGTTCCTGGTGCTGATGGCGACCGCGCTCGTCACCGCGTGGGGCCTCTACGCGGTCGCGCGCACCCCGGTCGACGCGCTGCCCGACCTGTCCGACGTGCAGGTCATCATCCGCACGACCTACCCCGGCCAGGCGCCGCGCATCGTCGAGGACCAGGTCACCTACCCGCTCGCCACCACGATGATGTCCGTGGCGGGCGCGAAGACGGTGCGGGGGTATTCCTTCTTCGGCGACTCGTTCGTGTACGTGCTGTTCGAGGACGGCACCGACCCGTACTGGGCGCGCTCGCGCGTGCTCGAGTACCTGAACCAGGTGCAGGCGCGCCTGCCGCCGCAGGCGAAGCCGGCGCTCGGGCCGGACGCGACCGGGGTCGGCTGGATCTACCAGTACGCGCTCGTCGACCGCTCGGGCCGCAACGACCTCGGCGAGCTGCGCGCGCTCCAGGACTGGTTCCTGCGCTACGAGCTGAAGGCGCTGCCGAACGTCGCGGAGGTGGCGTCCGTCGGCGGCATGGTGCGCCAGTACCAGGTCGTGCTCGACCCGGACCGGCTGCGCGCCTACGGGATCCCGCACGCGCGGGTGGTGACGGCGATCCAGAACGCCAACCGCGAAACCGGCGGCTCGGTGGTCGAGCTGGCGGAGGCCGAGTACATGGTGCGCGCGAACGGCTACCTGCGCACGCTGGACGATTTCCGCGCCATCCCGCTCGCGACCGGCAAGGGCGGCGTGCCGGTGACGCTGAAGGACGTCGCGCGCATCCAGGTCGGCCCCGAGATGCGCCGCGGCATCGCCGAGCTGGACGGCGAAGGGGAGGTCGCGGGGGGCGTGGTGATCATGCGCGCCGGCAAGAACGCGCTCGCGACGATCGACGCGGTGAAGGCGAAGCTCGCCGAGCTCGCGCAGAGCCTCCCGCCGGGGGTCGAGATCGTGGAGACCTACGACCGCGCGGGGCTCATCGAGCGCGCGGTCGCGCACCTGCGCGACAAACTGGTGGAGGAGTTCGTCGTCGTGGCGCTCGTCTGCGCGCTCTTCCTCGCGCACCTGCGCTCGGCGCTGGTCGCGATCGTCACGCTCCCGCTCGGCGTGCTGATGGCGTTCATCGTCATGTACTACCAGGGCGTGAACGCCAACATCATGTCGCTCGGCGGCATCGCGATCGCGATCGGGGCGATGGTGGACGCGGCGATCGTGATGGTCGAGAACGCGCACAAGCGGCTCGAGGCCTGGGCGCACGCGCACCCCGGGGCGCGCCTCGGCGCCGACGAGCGCTGGCGCGTGATCGGGGCGGCCGCGGTCGAGGTCGGGCCGGCCCTCTTCTTCTCGCTCCTGATCATCACGCTCTCGTTCGTGCCGGTGTTCGCGCTCGAGGCGCAGGAGGGGCGGCTCTTCGCGCCGCTCGCGTTCACCAAGACCTACGCGATGGCCGCCTCGGCCATCCTCGCGGTGACGCTGATCCCGGTGCTGATGGGCTACCTGATCCGCGGCCGCATCCCGGACGAGCGCCGCAACCCGGTCAACCGCGCGCTCATCGCCGCCTACCGCCCGCTGCTCGCGGCGGTGCTGCGCTGGCCGAAGGCGACGCTCGCGGTCGCGCTGGTCGCGCTCGCGGCGACGGCGGTGCCGGCGACGCGCCTCGGCGGCGAGTTCCTGCCGCCCTTCTTCGAGGGGGACCTCCTCTACATGCCGACCACGCTGCCGGGGATCGCGCCGTCGAAGGCGGCCGAGCTCCTGCAGCAGACCGACCGGCTGATCGCGACCGTCCCCGAGGTGCAGCGCGTGTTCGGCAAGATCGGCCGGGCGGAGACCGCGACCGACCCGGCGCCGCTCGAGATGATCGAGACGACGGTGCAGCTCAAGCCGCGCGCGGAGTGGCGGCCCGGCATGACGCCGGAGAAGCTGGTCGACGAGCTCGACGCATTGGTGCGCCTGCCGGGGCTCGCCAACATCTGGATCCCGCCGATCCGCAACCGCATCGACATGCTCGCGACCGGGATCAAGAGTCCGCTCGGGATCAAGGTGTCGGGCAACGATCTCGCGGAGATCGAGCGCGTCGCGGCCGCGATCGAGGCCGCGGTGAAGGACGTGCCGGGGGTGAGCTCGGCGCTGGCCGAGCGCATCACCGGGGGACGCTACATCGACGTGCGCATCGACCGCGCGGCGGCGGCGCGCTACGGGCTCAACGTCGCGGACGTGCAGTCGGTCGTCTCGGCCGCGATCGGCGGCGAGAACGTGGGCGAGACGATCGAGGGCCGGCGGCGCTTCCCGATCAACGTGCGCTACCCGCGCGAGCTGCGCGACTCGGTCGGCAGGCTGCGCGAGCTGCCGATCGTGACCGAGGCCGGCGCGCAGGTGCCGCTCGGCGCGGTCGCGACGCTCGCCGTGGCCGACGGCCCGCCGGGACTGAAGAGCGAGAACGCGCGCCTCGCGAGCTGGATCTACGTCGACATCCGCGGGCGCGACCTGGTGGCCGTGGTGAACGACGCGAAGCGCGCGGTGGCGAGCGAGGTCGCGCTGCCCGCGGGCGTCTCGGTGCAGTGGTCCGGCCAGTTCGAGTACTACGAGCGCGCGGTGAAGCGGCTGGGCGTGGTGGTGCCGTTCACCGGCGCGATCATCTTCGTGCTGCTCTACCTCACCTTCCGGCGCTTCGACGAGGCGGCGCTGCTGATGATCGTGCCGCCGTTCGCGCTGGTGGGCGGGTTCTGGTACGTGTGGCTGCTCGGCCACAACCTGTCGATCGCGAGCGCGGTCGGGTTCATCGCGCTCGCGGGCGTGGCCGCGGAGTTCGGCGTGGTGATGCTGATCTACCTCAAGCACGCGTTCGAGGGCCGCCTCGCGGCCGGCGCGCCGGCGAACGAGCGCACGCTGCTCGAGGCGATCGAGGAGGGTGCGGTGCTGCGGGTGCGGCCCAAGGCGATGACCGTGGCGGTGATCCTGGCCGGCCTCGCGCCGATCATGTGGTCCGCCGGCACCGGCAGCGAGGTGATGCAGCGCATCGCCGCGCCGATGATCGGCGGCATGGTCACCGCGCCGCTGCTGTCGATGCTCGTGATCCCGGCGGCGTACTACCTGCTGCGGCGCCGGGGGCTCGCGCGGGAAGCGGCGGCGCGCGCGCCCGCCGCGGGCGCCGCATGAGGGCGATCGGGGTTCTCCCGT
>JAGVSZ010000015.1 GCA_019137045.1 Betaproteobacteria bacterium | reverse complement strand
CGGGTTGCGCGGAGCCCGTCGCCCGGGCCCCGGTCGGGCCCGAGCTCTTCGCCGTGATCCCCGGCCCGGACGGGCACGTGGGCGCGATCGTCGTGAGGAGCGGGGGCACGGAGGGCACGCTCGACCGCGCGTACGCCGCCCGGCGCATCGCGGCCGACGGCACCGCGGGCCCCGCCACGCTCACGCCGGACGAAGTGAAGCGCGAGTTCGGCGGCACGCTCGACGCGCTGCCGGGCCGCCCGGCCTCCTTCACGCTCTACTTCCTCGAGGGCAAGGACGAGTTGACACCGGCCTCGCGCGTGGAGCTCGAGAAGGTCTTCGCGGAACTCAAGCGCCGCCCCGCGCCCGACATCGTCGTGATCGGGCACACCGATACGGTCGGCAACCTCGCATTCAACGACAAGCTCTCGCTCGCCCGCGCGCAGCGCCTGCGCGAGATGATGATCGAGCTGGGCATACCGTCCGAGCGCATCCAGGCGGCCGGGCGGGGCAAGCGCGAGCTGCTCGTCGCCACCGACGACAACACGCCGGAGCCGCGCAACCGCCGCGTCGAGATCAGCGTGCGCTGACGGCGGCCTGCGGGCCGTTCCAGCGGATCGCGAGCAGCGTCAGGTCGTCGGCGGGCTCCGCGTCCCCCGAGAAGCGCCGCACGTCGTCGCGCACGCGCTCGACGATCGTCCGCGCCTCGGGCTCGTCGCCCAGCCAGGCGAGCGAGGTGCGAAGCCGCTCCGCGCCGAAGAACTCCTTGCCCGCGTTCATGGCCTCCGTGGCGCCGTCGGAGAGCGCGAGCAGCCATTCGCCCCGCGCGAGCGTCCTCGCCGTCGTGGGATAGGCATAGGTGTCGAGCACGCACAGCGGCGGCCCGCCGGAGGCGTCCAGGCGCTCCGGCTGCCCGCGCGGCTGGTGCGACCAGGCGGGCTCGTGGCCGGCGTTGGCGTACTCGATGCCGCCCGACTCCAGGTCCAGCACGGCCGCGAGCGCGGTGACGAAGAGCGACTCCGGGTTCTCGCGGTGGATCTCGTCCTGCGCGCGCGCGAGCACGCCGCCCACGGAGCCCTCGACCGTGAGCGCCGCGCTCTTGATGATGGACTTGACCGACGCCATGAAGAGCGAGGCGGGCAGGCCCTTGCCCGAGACGTCCGCGACCACGATGAAGAGGCGCCGGTCGTCGAGCATGAAGCAGTCGTAGAAGTCGCCGCCGACGGTGCGCGCGGGCTCGAGGAGCGCGGCGACGTCGACGCGCCGCTCGTCCGCGAGCACCTCCGCCGGGTCCGGGAGCAGCCCCATCTGGATGCGCTTGGCGGCGTCGAGCTCGCCCGCCATCCGCGCGGCCTGCTCGCGCAGCTGCTGGCGCTGGCGCTGCGCCTCGGCGAGCGAGCCCGCCTGCATCACGCCGAAGACGGCCGCCGCGCCCAGTGCCGGCGCCACCGGGTCGAAGAGCAGGCCGAAGGCGCGGAACGCCACCGCCGCGCCGGCCACGAGGAGCGCGATGCCGGCGCCCAGGAGCGCGGCCGACCGGGCGGCGTTGGTGCGCGGGACGAGGACGAAGAGCGCCAGCCCGAAGGCCACGAGGAGCGCCGCCTCGATGCGCGGGGCCAGCGCGACGCGGCGCAGGAACCGCCCCTCGAGGATCGCCTCGAGCGCCTGCGCGTGATTCTCCACCCCGAAGACGGTCTCGCCGAGCGGCGTGGTCACGACGTCCACGAGCCCCAGGCCGGTGAAGCCCACGAGCACGAGCTGGCCCTCCAGCCCCGCGGGGTCCTGCGTGCCGTCGAGGAGGTCGGCCGCCGAGACGAAGCGCCCGGGCGCCGAGTGCCCGTAGCGAACGTAGGCCTTGCCGTCGGGCTGCGCGGGGACGGCGTAGTCGCCGAAGCGCAACTCGATCGTGCCGCCCGCGGCCGGCGCGATGGTCAGCGGGGCGTCGAGCGCCACGCGCAGCATCTCCACGGCGAGCGCGGGGACCGTCGCCTCGTCGAAGCGCGCCGCCATCGCCACGCGCCGGACCACGCCGCCCTCCAGGTCCACGCTGATGAGCCCGTGGCCGGCCGCACCCTTCTCGATCTCCGGGACGTTTCGCAGGTGCCCGGGGTAGCGGCGCAGCTCCTCGCCGGCGCCCGCGAGGTAGCGCACCGGTGGCGAGCGCGGCGGCCCCGCGAACCGGGCGTCCTTCGCCTCCAGCCCCGCCACGCCCAGGACGGCCGGCGCCTTCGCGAGGGCCTCGCCGAGCAGCGCGTCGTTGGAGGGCAGCTCGCGCAGCCGCGACGCGACCTCGGGCACCCGGGACTCCAGCCGGGCGGCCACCGCCTGCGGCGAGTAGCGGTCGGGCTCCGGGAAGAACACGTCCACGCCGATGACGGCGGGCCGGCCCGAGGCGATGCGCGAGCCGAGGTCGGCCACCCGGTCGCGCGGCCACGGCCACTGCCCGTGGCGGGCCAGCGCCTTCTCGTCGATCGCGACCACCGTGACCCGGTCGGCGACGCGCTCGCGGGGCATGAG
>JAGVSZ010000383.1 GCA_019137045.1 Betaproteobacteria bacterium | reverse complement strand
CCGTACACGGCCGAGGCGCCGTCCTTGAGCACCTCCACGCGCTCGATCGCCGCGAACGGGATCACCGTGAGGTTCACGCCCTGCACGCCCTGCACCTCGCCGGAGAAGCCGTCGATGCGCTTGCCGTTCACCAGCACGAGCGTGCGCCCGCCGCCGAGGCCGCGCAGCGACGCCGTCTGCGCCGAGAACGTGGTCGAGCCGATCACGTTGGCGAGCGAGACGTTGCCGAGGCTGTTGTTGGAGCTCACGAGGCTCAGGAGCTCCATCGGCGTGGTCGCGCCGGAGCGGTCGATCTCGTCGCGCGTGATCACCGTCACCGGGAGCGAGGTCTCGCCCTCGATGCGCTTGATGTTGGAGCCTGTGACCTCGATCTTCTCGACCTTCTGCGCTTCCTGCGCGAGCGGCTGGCCGGCCACGGCGATCGCGCACGCCGCCCCCAGCGCGCGCGCGACCGCCGCGGCGAGGGGCCTTCTTCCGTTCTTCATGTCTACACTCCCAGTGAGGTGGAACCGCTACCCACCGGGCGGACGCATCGCGGCCATTTATAGCGAACGGCACGCGCGAACACAATCGCCCGCGCGCCGTTCCCGGGCGCTTTTTTGTTGCGGCGTGTTCGCGCGAAACGCCCTGCCCCGGCGCGGGACCGCTTCGTCCCGCGCGGGCCTCAGGCGGCGGGATCGAGGAGGTAGCCCTGCCCGTGCACGCTGCGGATGCGGCGCGCGCAGCCGTCGAGCGCGAGGAGCTTGCGGCGAAGGCGCGAGATGCAGGCGTCCACGGTGCGGTCGCGGATCGCGCCGGCCGCGCCGCGCGTCATCGCCTCGCGAAGCGCCGCGCGCGTGACCACCGCGCCGGCATTGCCCGCGAGGAGCCACGCGCAGTCGAACTCGTGGGGCGTGAGGCCCTCGACGCGCTCGCCCAGGCGCACCGTCATCGCGCGCCGGTCGAAGGCGAAGGCGCCCGCGCGAAGGGTGTCCGCCTCCGCCGCCGCCACCGGCGCGCGCCGCAGCAACGCCTTCACCTGCGCCCACAGGAGCGGGCCGGGGACGTCGCGCGGCAGGCAGGCGTCCGCCCCCAGCTCGAGGCAGGCGGCCTGCTCGATGACGTCGTCGTTGGCGGCAAGCACGACGACGGGCGCGTTCCCGCCCGCGGCGCGCAGCCGCCGGCAGAACTCCGGCGCCGAGAACCCCTGCGCGCCCGACTCGACCACGACCAGCAGCACGCGCGGCGTCGCCTCCCAGCCGGCGCGCAGGTGCGCGGGAACGTCCAGCGGATTCACTTGGCGCTTCTCCTTGCGAAGGCCGGCGCCCGGGCCCGCCGATGCATCTCGCCCGAATGGGTAACCAGGAAAAGAAAGCGCGCCCGGGTGCCGACGCCCGCAAGCTAGCGACGCGCGGCGAGGCGCGGCCGACTATGTGACGAACCGGGCCGCTTGCGGGGCGAGGGGGCGCGCCGGCGCGATGAAATCGCGCGGGGCCCTCGCGCGCGCCCGCCGGGAGGCGCCCGCGTCCGCCACATTGCGCGCACGTTCGTAACAACTCGCAACGCACGCCGCGCGCGCGCCCCGCATGATCGGCGCATGGACGCTTACGCACCCGCCATCGGCATCGTCGCGGGAGCACGGCATCGGGAGCCCCGGAGGATGAAGCGGCTGGCATTGAAGGCGGGCTCGCGCACCGTGCTCGTGGAGCTGTCGGCGATCGACTGGGTCGAGGCCGCCGGCAACTACCTCGTGTTCCACGCGGGCGCCGAGCGCTACACGGTTCGCGCCACGATGCGCGACATGGAGCCGCGGCTCGCCGAGATGAACATCGTGCGCATCCACCGCTCGACGTTCGTGAACATCGAGCGCGTGAAGGCGATCGAGCCGATCCACGCGGGCGACCAGGCGGTCACCCTCGACGACGGCGTGGAGCTGGTGCTGTCCCGGACCTACCGCGACCGCGTCTACGCCCTGATCTTCACGGGCGGCGCGGCCTAGAGCCGCGCGAGGAACGAGGCCGGCAGGACGGCCACCAGGATCGAGCCCGCCAGGCACAGCAGGCTCGCGCCCATGGCGATGCCGCGCGACGGCGCGTGGCCGCTGGCCGCCTCGCGCGGGCTCATGAACATGAACTGGATCACGCGCAGGTAGAAGTAGATCCCGAGGTAGCTGCCCACCAGGCCCAGCACGGCCCAGGTCGCGTAGCCCGCCGACATCACGTTCTTGAAGATGAGGAACTTCGCGACGAATCCCGGGAAGGGCGGGATGCCGGCGAGCGAGAGCATCGCCATGCCGATGAGAAGTGCCGCGAACGGGTGCGTGTGGAACAGGCCCTTGAGGTTCTCCAGCCGGTCGCGTTCCTGGTCTTCCGCGTGCCAGGGCAGCGCCGCGAAGGCGAGGATGTTCATGACGCCGTAGGCCGCGAGGTAGAACACCACCGCCTGGAAGCGCCCCGGGCCGTCGCCCAGGAAGGCGAAGAAGAGGTAGCCCGCGTGCGCGATGGAGGAGTAGGCGACCATGCG
>JAGVSZ010000089.1 GCA_019137045.1 Betaproteobacteria bacterium | reverse complement strand
TGAACATGCTGCCCTGGGGATCGACTTGACCACGCATCCTTTTCCTCCCGCGAACGACGCTCCCACTATGACTATGAATCGAGAGCATTGTTCGGGGAGTTTTTCAACAGGCTGTTAAAGGCCGCTTCCGCGTGCGCGGCAAGCTTCGTCCGTCTGCAGCGTAAGCGCCCGCCCGGCCGCCCGACCAACCGCCAAGTTCGATGCGGGACGGGGCGCGACGCCCCATCCCGCGGCGGAGCACCGACATGGATTTCAGGATCTATCGCGACGAGGCGGGCGGGTGGCGCTGGCTGCTGGCCGAGGCGGGCACGCCCGTCCTCGCGCCCAGGCGCAGCTTCCCGACCGAGCAGGCCTGCCGGACCTCGGTCGCCGCCGTGCGCCAGCAGGTCCTCATCGCCCCCGCGGTGCAGATGGGCGTCGCGGCGCCGGGGCTGTTCGCCGCGGGCTGACCGTCTCCCTCTCGCGATTCGGGCGATCCGGCCGCTCCGGGTCCGCGCTTGCGCGCGACCGGGCTTCGACGCGGCTTGAGGCCGCGATGCCGTTCGGGCGGCGCGGGCAGGACTATCCGTCGAGGTCGGGGACGACTTCGAAGCCGATCTGACGGAAGTGCCGGTCGGTGGTGAGCACCCGCTTGAGCTTCAGCTCCTGCATCACCACGAAGCTCGTGCAGTCGGTGAAGGAGTAGTCCTTGTCGCGGTGACGGAAGAACAGCCCGCGCGCCTTCTCCGCGCGACTCACCCCGATCCATTCCCACCGCACGCGCGCGCTGCCCTCGATCCTGTCCCACCAGGCCTCGGCCGCAGCGAGACCGAGGCGCATGCGGATGAGCGTCAGCGTCTCATCGAGCACGTAATCGGTGGCGACGAACAGCTCGCCGCGCTCCAGCGCCGCGTCGCGCGCCCCGCACGCTCGCCGGTGCGCGGGATCGCCTTCGTCGGCGCACGCCATCCAGCCGGCGGTGTCGACGAAGACGGCCTTCACCGCCCGTACAGCGCGGCGTCGTGATCGGCCGCGGTCCCGCCGTCGGCGGAGCGGCCGACCGGCGGCGCGCGATAGAGCGGGTCGGCCTCGAGCGGGATGCGCGGCGCCTCGGTCTCGTCCACCGGCACGATCTGGAACGCCGGGTGGCTGCGGTAGAGCACGGTGAACCGCGCGCCCTTGCGTACCCTCGCCACGAGCTTCGGCAGCGAGGCGCGCAGCTCCTTGGCGTTGATGATGATGTTCACGGCCGCTCCAGTAAGGTAAACTCAAGTTGACCATACTTCCACAGCGGCGGTCAAGCGCTTGCCACCAGAGGTTGCAAGAATCGTGCGCGGACTATCGCGGCATGCCGTGTTACCTATCATCACCGTCGACCGCGCCGACTTCGCCGTGTACCGAACCCACCAACGCAAGGCTTTCCGCAATGTGTTTCCGCACTGAAGCCGCGGTCCGCGACTCGCCACCGAGGTAGGCGCCATGTCCTCGATCCTCGTCACCGGCGGCGCCGGCTACGTCGGCAGCCACGCCTGCAAGGCGCTCGCCGCGGCCGGACACGCGCCCGTGGTCTTCGACAACCTCGACCGCGGCCATGGCGAGTTCGCCCGCTGGGGGCCGCTCGAGGAGGGCGACGTCCGCGACGGCGCGCGGCTGGACGCGGTGTTCGCGCGCCACCGCATCGACGCGGTGATGCACTTCGCCGCGCTCGCCTACGTCGGCGAGTCGGTGAGCGAGCCGGCGCTGTACTACCGCAACAACGTCGGCGGGACGCTCGAGCTGCTCGAGGCGATGCGCCGCGCCGGCGTGCGGCTGCTCGTGTTCTCGAGCACCTGCGCGACCTACGGCACGCCCGAGCGCATGCCGATCTCCGAGGACACGCCGCAGCAGCCGATCAATCCCTACGGCATGAGCAAGCTGGTCGTCGAGCGTGTGCTGCGCGACTACGACGCCGCGTACGGGCTGCGTTCGGTCAGCTTGCGCTACTTCAATGCTGCCGGGTGCGACCCGGACGGCGAGGTCGGCGAGGACCACGATCCGGAGACGCACCTGATCCCGCGGGTGCTCATGGCGGCGGGCGGCGCGCTGCCCGCGGTCGAGGTGTTCGGCACCGACTACCCGACGCCCGACGGCACCTGCCTGCGCGACTACGTTCACGTCGCCGACCTCGCCGACGGGCACGTGCGCGCGCTCGACTACCTGCAGCGCGGGGGCGCGACGACGGCGATCAACCTGGGGACCGGGCGGGCGTTCTCGGTCCGGGAGGTGATCGCAGCGGCCGAGCGCGTGAGCGGGCGGCGCGTCCCGGTCCGGGAGGGCCCGCGCCGCCCGGGCGACCCGCCGGTGCTGGTCGCCGACGCGACGCGGGCCCGTGCGGTGCTCGGCTTCGCGCCGCGTTTCACGGAGATCGAGCCGATCGTGGCCACCGCGTGGCGCTGGCATCAGGGCAGAATGCGCACATGAGCGCGCGCAAGGTTCGGCTCTCGGTGGTGGTGCCGTGCTTCGACGAGGAGGCGGTGATCGGGCTCACGCACCGGCGCCTCGTGGAGACGCTCGGGCGCGACCGGCCGTTCGAGCTGGAGATCGTGTACGTCAACGACGGCAGCCGCGACCGCACTGAAGAACTGCTCTTCGAGCGCGCCGACGCCGACCCGCGCGTGAAGGTGGTGTCGTTCACGCGCAACTTCGGCCACCAGCCGGCGGTTTCGGCGGGGCTGCGCCACGCGACCGGCGACGCGGTGGCGGTGATCGATGCCGACCTGCAGGACCCGCCGGAGGTGATCCTCGCGCTGATGGAGAAGTGGGCCGAAGGCTACGACGTGGTGAACGCGGTGCGCGAGAAGCGCAAGGAAGGCGATCGACGTGCCGCTCGACAGCGGCGACTTCGCGCTGATGGACCGGCGCGTCGTGGACGTGATGAACGCGCTGCCCGAGAAGAACCGCTTCGTGCGCGGGCTGCGGGCCTGGTCCGGGTTCCGTCAGACCGGCGTCGCGTACGAGCGCCAGTCGCGCGCGGCGGGGGAGACGAAGTACAGCTTCGCGAAGCTCGTCCGGCTCGCGTTCGACGGCATCGTCAACTTCTCCACCGCGCCGCTCAGCCTGATCTTCGGGCTGGGGGTGGCCACCGCCATCCTCGCGCTGGCGGCGGCGGCGGGCTATCTCGTCTGGCGCCTGGTCGACGTGCCGATCCTCGGGTACACGCCCGGCCAGGCGCCGGGCTTCACCACGCTGATCCTGGTGATCCTCTTCTTCAGCGGCGTGCAGCTCATCTCCATCGGCATTCTTGGCGAGTACCTGGGACGCATCTATCAGGAGACGAAGCTGCGGCCGACCTACGTCGTGAAGGAGGTCCGCGGCGGGACGGCGCCGGCGCTTCGCGGCGATACGCTCCTCGCCGCGCGCGACCGGGCCGCGCCGACCGGCTGAATCACTTCCCCTGCGGCTCGCCCTTCTTCTTCGGCGGGCGCTTCTCGGTCCGTGCGGCCCGCTTCTTCCGGGCCTCGTAGGCCTTCACCTGCCTGAGCATCCGCGCGGCCTCCGCCAGGTCCTCGCTGGTGATGCCGAGCGCCCGCGCCACCGCGATCCGGAACTCGGCCCGGGTCAGGTTCGGCGACTCCTTCAGGAGGTCGCGGACCACTTCGCGCAGCTCGGCTTCGGCCTTCCGGCGCGCGGTCGCGCCTTGCGCCCGCCCCATCAGGACGTAGAGCAGGTCGAGGACGGGTTTGATCATCGCTTCCCAGGACATGGCGGCCTCCGGCTGCGGCCCAGGTTAGCCGCGGCAGTGGCTCACCCGGTGCGCCCGGTTGCATGCCGCCCTGGAAGGCTGTATAAAGAGACAGACCGCTGGCTAAAGAAACAGGTCTATGATCCGGCCGGCGAGAAGGCAACCGCGGGTTCGCGGGCTCACGCCCTGAGCCACTGGCGCCCGCACAATGCGCGCATGCCGCCGGGTGCGGCCGTTATGGGAGAATCGCCGTGAGCAACGAAAGCAACGTCGTCCGCCTGATGGAAGAGAACAAGTCGAAGGCCCTGCAGGCCGCGCTCGCCCAGATCGAGAAGCAGTTCGGCAAGGGCTCGATCATGCGCATGGACGCGCAGGCCGCGCAGGACGTGCAGGTCGTCTCCACCGGCTCGCTCGGGCTGGACATCGCGCTCGGCGTCGGGGGCCTCCCGCGCGGCCGGGTGGTCGAAATCTACGGCCCCGAATCCTCGGGCAAGACGACGCTCACGCTCCAGGTGGTGGCGGAGGTCCAGAAGATGGGCGGCGTCGCCGCCTTCATCGACGCCGAGAACGCGCTCGACCCGCAGTACGCCGCGAAGCTCGGGGTGAAAACCGAGGACCTCCTCATCTCCCAGCCCGACACCGGCGAGCAGGCGCTGGAGATCGCCGACATGCTGGTGCGGTCGGGCTCGGTGGACGTGATCGTGATCGACTCGGTCGCGGCGCTGGTGCCGAAGGCCGAGATCGAGGGCGAGATGGGCGACCAGCTCCCCGGCCTGCAGGCGCGCCTGATGAGCCAGGCGCTGCGCAAGCTCACCGGCAACATCAAGCGCACCAACACGCTGGTGATCTTCATCAACCAGATCCGCATGAAGATCGGCGTCATGTTCGGCAACCCGGAGACCACCACCGGCGGCAACGCGCTCAAGTTCTACGCCTCGGTGCGCATGGACATCCGCCGCATCGGCTCGATCAAGAAGGGCGAGGAGGTCGTCGGCAACGAGACCCGCGTGAAAGTGGTGAAGAACAAGGTCGCGCCCCCGTTCCGCGAGGCGATCTTCGACATCCTCTACGGCGAAGGCATCTCGCACGAGGGCGAGCTCCTCGAGCTCGGGGTGCAGCACGGCATCGTCGACAAGTCCGGCGCCTGGTTCGCGTACAAGAAGGACCGCATCGGCCAGGGCAAGGACAACGCCCGCGAGTACCTGAAGGAACATCCGGAGCTCGCCGCCGAGATCGAGGCCCGGATCCGCGAGAAGGCGGGCGTGGCCGCGCCGCAGCCGCTCGCCGCCGCGGCCGCGGAGGCCTGATCTGAGAAAGGACCTCTCGCTGCGCGAGCGCGCGGTCGCGCTGCTTGCGCGGCGGGAGCACACCCGCGCCGAGCTCGCGCGCAAGCTCGCGCCGCACGCCGGCGACGAGGGCGAGATCGGGCCGCTGCTCGACGACCTCGCCCGGCGCAAGCTCCTCTCCGACGACCGCTATGCCGAGGCGCGTGCCCACACGCTGGGACGGAAGTTCGGCGCCGCGCGCATCGCGCACGAATTGCGCGCCCGGGGCGTGAGCGCCGCGGCGGTCGAGCGGGCCGCGAGCGCCGCGCGCGCCACGGAGCTCGAACGGGCGCGGGCGGCCTGGACGAAGCGCTTCGGCGCGCCGCCCGCGAACGCGCTCGAACGCGCGCGGCAGATGCGCTTCCTGCACGGGCGCGGCTTCTCCTTCGAGGTGATCCGCCGCGTCGTGGCGGGCGCGGCGGAGGACTGAGTGCGCGCCGGTCGCGCCTGGCTGGCGGCGATCGTCGCCGTCGCCGCGGCGGCCGGCGCCGTCTGGCACTTCTTCCCCGAGGAGGCCGGGCGGGCCGCCGGGCAGGCGGGCAAGGCGCTCGCACCCGGGCCGTCGATCACGCCCGTGCGCGAGGTGGTCTCGGCCCCGGCCCGCTTCCAGGGCAGGGAGGTCACCGTCCAGGGCACGGTGAGCGCCACCAGCGAGCTCGTCATGTCCGACGGCCGCGCGTCGCGGTTCTACACGCTGAAGGCGGAAGGCGGAGAAATCGTCGTGACCGTGCGCGAGAGCCTGCCCGCGCGCGGCCAGCTGCTCCGGGTGACCGGCGTGGTGAGCGAGGCGCCGCGCGGCAAGGGCCTCGCGCCGCGCCTGGCGGAGAAGCGGCGCGAGCGGGTCGAGCGCTGAGCGCGCCGGGGCGCGATGCGCGACACTGCCGGCGACCGGCACGTCCGTCGCGGAGGCGAGCATGAGCGATACCGAGATTCCGCTGCACCCGCCCACCGAGGTCCTGACCCGCGGGTTCGACCCGACGCTCTCCGTCGGCTCGGCGCGCCCGGCGGTGTTCCGCAGCTCCACCTACGTCTTCCCCAGCCCCGAGGCGGCCGAGCGCGCATTCGACCTCATGGCGGGACGGGCGCAGCGCGAGTCCGGCGAGGGCGTCGCGCTCGTCTACTCGCGCTTCAACCACCCGAACGCGGAGATCCTCGAGGACCAGGTCGCGCCGCTGGAGCCGGGCGCGGCCGGGGCGCTCGTCTTCAACTCCGGCATGTCGGCGATCGTGACCGCGCTTTTCGCGCACCTGCGGCCGGGGCGCGCGATCGTGTACACCGTGCCGATCTACGGCGGCACGCAGAAGTTCGTCCAGAACGTGCTCGAGCCGTGGGGCGTGCGCGGCGTGCCGGTGCGCGCCGGCGATGCGGCCGGGATCGAGCGCGCGCTGCGCGAGACGCCGGACGTAGGGGTGGTGCTGGTCGAGACGCCGGCCAACCCCACGCTCACGATGACCGACCTCCGGCACGCCGCCCAGTGCGCCGCAGTCCGCGCCGACCGGCCGCTCGTGATGGTCGACAACACGCTGCTCGGG
This sequence comes from Betaproteobacteria bacterium, assembly GCA_019137045.1. Lineage (GTDB taxonomy): Bacteria > Pseudomonadota > Gammaproteobacteria > Burkholderiales > SG8-39 > JAGVSZ01. The sequence goes on along the minus strand of JAGVSZ010000089.1, from coordinate 7,096 downwards.
CCGGTGTTCCAGCACCCCTTCCGGCACGGCGCCGACGTCGTGCTGTACTCGGCCACCAAGTACCTGTCCGGCTTCTCCGACCTGATCGGCGGGTTCGCGCTGACCCGCGACCCGGCGGTCGCCGCGCCGATCCGCGCGCTGCGCGGCCTGCTCGGCACCATCCTGCAGCCCGACGAGTGCTGGATCCTGAACGGGCGGCTGCCGACCGTGGCGCTGCGCATGCGCCAGTCCACCAAGAACGCGCGCATGATCGTCGAAGCGCTGGCGCGCCATCCGAAGGTCGCGCGCGTCCACTACCCTTCCCAGTTCCGCGACGCCGAGCAGGTCCGCATCCGCGATGCGCAGTGCCAGGGGGCGGGCGCGATGTTCTCGGTCGAACTGAAGGGGGGCAAGCGCGCGGCGTTCGACTTCCTGCGGCACGTGCGCATCGCGCGCGACGCGGTCTCGCTCGGCGGGGTCGAGACGCTGGTCTGCCATCCCAAGACCACCACGCACTCGGGCTTCACCGACGCCGAGTTCGCGCAGGCCGGCATCACCGACGGGCTGGTGCGCTTCTCGATCGGCGTCGAGGACTGGCGCGACCTGCTCGCCGACTTCGAGCGCGCGCTCGAGCAGGCGTAGATTGCGATGATCCGCCGCTGCACCGACCCCGACCTGCCGGCGATGCTCGCCATCATCAACGACGCCGCGCAGGCGTACCGCGGCGTCATCCCCGCCGACCGCTGGCACGAGCCCTACATGCCCGCGGAGGAGCTCGCCGCGGAGATCGCCGCGGGCGTCGTCTTCTGGGGGTGCGAGAACGACGGCCGGCTCGTCGGCGTCATGGGCCTGCAGCCGGTGCAGGACGTCGCGCTCATCCGCCACGCGTACGTCGCGACCGCGGCGCGGCGCGGCGGGATCGGCGGCGAGCTGCTCCGGCACCTGATCGCGCAGAGCGACCGGCCGGTGCTGGTCGGCACCTGGGCGGCGGCGACCTGGGCGATCCGGTTCTACGAGCGGCACGGTTTCACCCTCGTCGCGCCGGACGAGAAAGCGCGGCTGCTCGCCACCTACTGGTCGATCCCGGAGCGGCAGATCGACACCTCCGTGGTGCTCGCGCTGCGCCGCTGAGCGGCCGGGCGACGGCCACGGCGCGCCGTCCGGAGGGCGGCCCGAGGACGGGTGCTAGCATGCGCGCCGGCCCCGATCCGGGAGGAGCGCCCCATGTACGAACACCACTCGCGTCCGCTCGCGCCGCGGCGCGTCTTCGCGCGCCGGCTGGCGGCGAGCGCTGCGCTCGGGTGCGCGCTGCTCGCGGCCTCGCTCGCGGCCGGCATGCTCGGCTACCGCTACGTCGTCGGCGAGCCCTGGATGCAGGCGTTCGTCGACGCCGCGATGATCCTCGCCGGCATGGGGCCCGTGACGACCGCTTTCGACAGCGACGCCGCCCGGCTGTTCGCGGGGCTGTACGCGCTCTACTCCGGTTTTGCGGCGATCGCGATGGCGGGGATCGTCTTTGCGCCGGTCGCGCACCGCTTCCTGCACCGGTTCCACCTCGACATGGAGGCGCGCCGGTGAGCGGCGCACAGGCCGCGCGCGACGGCTGGACCGACGAGATGCGCTCGGCCTACCTGTACCGCGTCGTCGCCGAGGTCGAGGCGGGGACCGCGCGCGAGAAGCTCTTCCGCGGGCTCGCGGCCGAGGCCGAGGAGCAGGGCGAGATCTGGGCGCAAGCGGCACGGCGCGCCGGCGCACCGGTGCCCACGCGCTACGTGCCCGACGCCCGCGCCAGGGTCGTGGCCGCGCTGGTGCGCCGGCACGGCCCGCGCGCGATGCGCATGGTGCTCGCCGCGATGAAGGTGCGGGGGCTCTCGGTCTACACGCATGCGCAGCCCGGCCATCCGCGCCCGACCACGATCGCGGACATGCAGGCGCGCCACCGCAGCGTCGCGGGCGGGGGCAACCTGCGCGCCGCGGTGTTCGGGGTGAACGACGGGCTCGTTTCGAACTGCAGCCTGATCCTGGGGGTGGCGGGCGCGGCCGCGTCGGGCAGCGTCATCGTGCTGTCGGGGGTCGCGGGCCTGCTCGCGGGGGCGTTCTCGATGGCCGCCGGCGAGTGGGTGTCGGTGCGCTCGCAGCGCGAGATGTTCGAACACCAGATCGGGCTCGAGCGCAAGGAGCTCGCCGAGTACCCGGCCGAGGAGGCGCAGGAGCTCGCGCTGATCTACGAGGCGCGCGGCCTGCCCGCCGACGAAGCCGCGGCGGCTGCGACCAGCACGGTGGCCGATCCGGTGAAGGCGCTCGACACCCTCGCGCGCGAGGAGCTCGGGCTCAACCCGGACGAGCTCGGCTCCCCGGGCAGCGCGGCGATCTCGTCGTTCCTCTCCTTCGCGCTCGGGGCGCTCGTCCCGCTCGCGCCGTTCCTCTTCCTGCGCGCGCAGGCGGCGCTCGCGGCCTCGGTCGGCATCACCGCGGTGGCGCTGTTCGCCGTCGGCGCGGCGATCAGCCTGTTCACCGGCCGCAGCGCCCTGAGCGGCGGATTGCGCATGCTGGCGATCGGCGGCGGCGCGGGCGCGATCACCTACGCGATCGGCAAGCTGCTCGGCGTGGGCCTCGGCTAGATGGACGCGACGCTCGGGGCGACGACGCTCGCGTCCGGCCCGCTCGCGCCGGTGGCGGTCGCCTGCGCGGCGCCCGGCGTCCCGCATTGAGGCGCGCTTGGACCCGATCGACCTCGTCGCCGCCAGCCTCGCCGATGCCGCCAACGGCGGGAGCATCGGCGCGTCCGGCGCGCTCGCGGAGTTCATGCGCGATCGAGACGAGCCCTGCGAGGGCGACCGGCTGTCCGTCGTGACTGCGCGCGGCGCGATCCGCGTCGCCCCGCGCGCGCGGATGGGCGCGCTCGCGTACGAGGTGCCGAGCGCGCAGGCCGGGCTGTGGCATCACGGCGTGCTCTTCACGCTCCCCGCCGCCGCGGCGGCGATGCCGGCGCGCACCGCGCTCACCGAGCTCGGGCCCGACCGCGCGGCGATCCGCGCCGCGGATCGAGCGGCGGTGCTGTTCGATCTCGGTCTCGGGTCGGCCGCATTCGCGTTCTGCGTGCGCACCGGCGATCCCGGGCTGGTCGCGGCGCTGCGTCGCGCCGCCGGCGCGAGCTTCCTTGCCGCCGGGCGCGCGCTCGCGGGCGCGCTCGTCGCCGCGAGTCCGCACCGCGTCGCGATCTCCCGCCTCGCGCGGATCGAGGTGTATCAGCCGATCGCGCCGGAAGGCGGCGCGACGCCGAGCGGGCCGCACACGCATTTGATGCCGCGGCTGCTCCGCCCGGGGCGTGCCGCCTCGTCGAACATTCCGCTCCCGCCGCGGCGGGTGCCCGGGCTCACGCTCTATCCGCCCCATCCCGCGAAGGACGCGGCGGGGGTGCGGAAGGTGTTCGCGCCCGCGGAGCACGCGGCCTTCCAGCGGCTGCTGGCGCAGTACGGGGACCCCACGTCGGTGGCGGCGAAGGCGGCGCTGCGGGCGGCGGTCGAGCGCGGCGCACCGCCGCGCGCGTGGCGCGCGCCGCCGACCCGCAACGCCCGGCAGGCGTGCCGCATCGCGCTGCGCCAGCTCGCGCTCGCGGGGGTGTCTGCGGCGGCGCTGCGCGACTGGGCGGACGCGCTCGAGCCGCGTCGGGCGGCGTGACGTTGCGCGCCCGCCGGATTCGGGCGAAAATCCCTTCCGTTCAGCCATTTGGCTTGCGAAACGGCGACCGCGGTCGCCGTTTCTTTTCGGCGCGAAGAAAGACGTTCTCTTTATGAAGTCCTCCGAGATCCGCTCGCGGTTCCTGCAGTTCTTCGAAGAGCGCGGCCACGCGATCGTCGCGTCCTCCTCGCTCGTGCCGGGCAACGACCCGACGCTGCTCTTCACCAACTCGGGGATGGTGCAGTTCAAGGACGTGTTCCTCGGCAAGGAGGCGCGGCCGTACCGGCGCGCGACGACCTCGCAGCGCTGCGTGCGCGCCGGCGGCAAGCACAACGACCTGGAGAACGTCGGCTACACCGCGCGGCACCACACCTTCTTCGAGATGCTGGGCAACTTCAGCTTCGGCGAGTACTTCAAGAAGGACGCGATCCACTTTGCCTGGGACCTGCTGACCAGGGTCTACAAGCTCCCGGCCGACCGGCTCTGGGTCACCGTCTACCAGACCGACGACGAGGCCTACGACCTCTGGCGCAAGGAGATCGGCGTCCCCGCGAGCCGCATCACGCGCATCGGCGACAAGCCCGGCGGGCCGCCGTTCCAGAGCGACAACTTCTGGCAGATGGGCGACACCGGGCCGTGCGGTCCGTGCTCGGAGATCTTCTACGACCACGGCCCGGAGGTCGCCGGCGGCCCGCCCGGCACGCCCGAGGCCGACGGCGACCGCTACATCGAGATCTGGAACCTGGTGTTCATGCAGTTCAACCGCGACGAGCACGGCAAGCTGCACCCGTTGCCGAAGCCGTCGGTCGACACCGGCATGGGGCTGGAGCGCATCGCGGCGGTGCTGCAGGGCGTGCACTCGAACTACGAGATCGACCTCTTCCAGGACCTGATCAAGGCGGCGGCGCGCGCGACCGGCACCGAGCAGCTCGCGTCGAACTCGCTCAGGGTGATCGCCGACCACATCCGCGCCTGCGCGTTCCTGATCGTCGACGGCGTGATCCCCGGCAACGAGGGGCGCGGCTACGTGCTGCGCCGGATCATCCGCCGCGCGATCCGCCACGGCTACAAGCTCGGCCAGAAGCACCCGTTCTTCCACCGCCTCGTGGACGACCTGGCGCAGGCCATGGGCGGCGCCTACCCCGAGCTGCCGAAGAACGCGGAACGGGTGACGCAGGTGCTCAAGACCGAGGAGGAGCGCTTCGCGGAGACGCTCGAGAACGGCATGCGCGTGCTCGAGGGCGCGCTCACCCGCGAGGACCGGATGCTGGACGGCGAGACGGTGTTCCAGCTCTACGACACCTACGGCTTTCCGGTCGACCTGACCGCCGACATCGCGCGCGAGCGGGGGGTGCGCGTGGACTACGCGGGCTTCGAGGCGGCGATGGAGCGCCAGCGCGAGCGCGCCCGCGCGGCGTCGAAGTTCCGCATGGAGGCGGGCGTCGACTACTCGGGCAAGGCGACCGAGTTCCACGGCTACGACACCCTGACGCTCGAAGGCACGGTGGTCGCGATCTACCGCGAGGGCGCGCAGGTCGCGGAGATCGGCGCCGGCGAAGCGGCGGTCGTCGTCCTCGACCGCACGCCGTTCTACGCGGAGTCGGGCGGCCAGGTCGGCGACCAGGGCGAGCTCGCTGGCGCGAGCGGCACCTTCCTGGTCGCGGACACGCAGAAGATCCAGCCCGAGGTGTTCGGCCACAAGGGCGGGCTCAAGGCGGGGCGCCTGCGGGTGGGCGACAAGGTGATGGCGGGCGTCGACGGGATCGCCCGCGCGCGCGCCGCGTGGAACCATTCGGCGACGCACCTGATGCACGCGGCGCTGCGCAAGGTGCTCGGGCCGCACGTGCAGCAGAAGGGCTCGCTCGTCGACCCGGACAAGACGCGCTTCGATTTCTCGCACAACGAGCCGATGACCGCGGACGAGATCCGCCAGGTCGAGGCGCTCGTCAACCGCGAGATCCGCCGCAACGTGGAGGTGGCGGCGCGGATCATGAAGTACGACGACGCGCTCAAGGCGGGCGCGATGGCGCTGTTCGGCGAGAAGTACGGCGACGAGGTGCGGGTGCTGAGCATGGGCGAGTTCTCGACCGAGCTGTGCGGGGGCACGCACGTGCGCCGCACCGGCGACATCGGCTTCTTCAAGATCGTCGCCGAGACCGGCGTCGCGGCCGGCGTGCGCCGCGTGGAGGCGGTGACGGGCGAGGGCGCGCTCGCCTGGGTGCAGGCGCGCGAGGCGAAGCTCGCGCAGGCGGCCGCGGCGCTGCGCACCAGCCCGGACGACGTGACGCAGAAGATCGCGCAGTTCCAGGACCACGTGCGCGCGCTGGAGAAGGAGCTCGCGCGGCTGAAGTCGAAGATGGCCTCCGCCCAGGGCGACGAGCTCGCCGACCGCGCGCAGGACGTGAAGGGCGTCAGGGTGCTCGCGGCCACGCTCGACGGCGCGGACGCGAAGACCCTGCGCGAGACGCTCGACCGGCTCAAGGACCGCCTGCGCCCGGCGGCGATCGTCCTCGCGGCGGCGGAGGGCGGCAAGGTCAGCCTGGTCGCCGGGGTGACCCCGGACCTGACCGCGAAGGTGAAAGCCGGCGACTTGGTGAACTTCGTCGCGCAGCAGGTGGGCGGCAAGGGCGGCGGGCGCGCCGACATGGCGCAGGCCGGCGGCACCGACGCCGCGCAGCTCGCGCCCGCGCTCGCGAGCGTGCGCGAGTGGGTGGCGGCGAAGGTCTAGCCGGGCCGGCTACCAGGGGTAGAAGGCGGGCTCGCCCGCCGGCCGCCGGCGGAAGCGCATGTAGGCCCAGTAGTACTGCGCGGGCAGGCGGCGGACGCAGGATTCCACGCCGCGGTTCACCGCCGCCACCGCGCGCACCTCGTCCGCATCGGTCACCTCCGGCGGCGCGGCCTCGATGCGCAGGACGAATCCGCGTCCCCAGCTGAGCCGCTCGGCGTACACGTAGAGGATCGTCGCGCCGGTGCGCCGCGCGAGGCGCGACGCGAACACGGGCGAGTGCGCCGTGACCCCGAAGAACGGCGCGAACACGCCGCTTCCCGTCGGCGGGTCCTGGTCGGGGAGCACGCCGATGCTGCCGCCGCGATGGAGCATCTCGAGCAGCCGGCGCATGCCGCCGCGGTCGCTCGGCACGACCGCGGCGCCGAAGCGGCTGCGGCCGGCCTTGATGAGCGAGTCCCACGGCTCGTCCTGCGGCCGGTACATCGTGACCATCGGCTGCAGGCGCGAATAGGCGAGGCCGGCCATCTCCCAGGAGCCGAGGTGCGGCGACGCGGCGATCACGCCCTTGCCCGCCGCCACCGCCGCGTCGAGCAGCTCGCGCCCGCGCACCGCGCGCAGCGCGCGCGCGAGGCGCGCCTCGCGCGCGGCGAAGAGAAAGGGCAGCTCCGCGAGCGCCTTGCCGGCTTCCACCAGCGCGCGCAGCGCGAG
>JAGVSZ010000314.1 GCA_019137045.1 Betaproteobacteria bacterium | reverse complement strand
CGCCGACCTCTTCAACCGCGTCGCCTGGCAGCTCGCGACGCGCGCGAACGTGGAGGTGTTCGCGTGGATGCCGCTGCTCGCGTTCCGCCTCCCGCCGGCGCACCCGGCCGCCGCGCTGCAGGTGGCCGCGGCCGACCCGGACGGCGCGCGCGCGGCCTACGCGCGGCTCTCGCCGTTCCACCCGCTCGCGCGCGCGACGATCGCGGAGCTCTACGCCGACCTCGCGCGCCACGCCCCGTTCCGCGGCATCCTGTTCCACGACGACGCGACCCTGAGCGACTTCGAGGACGCCTCGCCGTGGGCGCAGGCGCTCTACGCGCGCGAGTGGGGTCTGCCCGGGACGGTCGCGGCGATCCGCGCCGATCCGGGCGCGGCCGCGCGCTGGTCGGACCGCAAGACCGCGGCGCTGGTCGCGTTCAGCCGCGAGCTCCTCGACCGCGCCGGCGCGTACCGCGCGCCGCTGAAGAGCGCGCGCAACCTCTACGCCGGGCCGGTGCTCGACGCGCAGGCCGAGGCCTGGTTCGCGCAGTCCCTGCCCGCGTTCCTCGCGGCGTACGACCAGACCGCGCTGATGGCGATGCCCTACCTCGAGCGCGCGGCCGACCCGGACGCGTGGCTCGACGCGCTGGTCGCGCGCGTGCGCGCGCACCCGGGCGCGCTCGACAAGGTGGTGTTCGAGCTGCAGGCGAAGGACTGGCGCGCCGACCGCGCGGTGCCGGCCGCGCAGCTCGCCGGGTGGATGCGCCGCCTGCAGCTCGGCGGCGCGCTCAACTTCGGCTACTACCCGGACGACTTCGTGCGCGACGAGCCGGCGTACGCCACCGTGCGCCCGGCGCTGTCGCTGCAGGCCGAGCTCGAGTAGCGGGGCGGCGGGCGTACCGATGATCGACGCGCTGGCCACGTTCGCGGAGGCGCTGTTCGCGTTCTCCTTCTACTACCCGCTGTTCATGGCCTACGTCTGGATGGCCGGCGCGGTCTTCTACTACTTCCACTACGAGCGCCAGGGCAAGCGCGGGATCGACGACCCGCCGCCGCTGCCCGAGTACCCGCTGGTGAGCATCGTCGTGCCCTGCCACAACGAGGGGCCGAACGCGCAGGAGACGATCGAGCACTGCCTCGCCACGCGCTACCCGAACTTCGAGGTGGTCGCGGTCAACGACGGCAGCCGCGACGACACCGGCGCCGTCCTCGACCGGCTCGCCGCGCGGCACGCGCGGCTGCGCGTGGTCCACCTCGCCGCCAACCAGGGCAAGGCGGTGGCGCTGAACACCGGGGCCCTGCTCGCCAACGGCGAGTACCTGGTGTGCATCGACGGCGACGCGCTGCTCGACCCCGACGCGGTGCACTGGCTGATGACGCACTTCGTCGGCGGCGCGCGCGTGGGCGCGGTGACCGGCAACCCGCGCGTGCGCACCCGCTCGACCCTGCTCGGCAAGGTGCAGACCGGCGAGTTCTCCTCGATCGTCGGCCTGATCAAGCGCGCGCAGCGCACCTACGGGCGCATCTTCACTGTGTCGGGCGTGGTCGCCTGCTTCCGCAAGGCCGCGCTCCAGGACGTCGAGTACTGGAGCGCCGACATGCTCACCGAGGACGTCGACATCAGCTGGAAGCTGCAGCTGCAGCACTGGGAGGTGCGCTTCGAGCCGCACGCGCTGTGCTGGATCCTGATGCCGGAGACGCTGCGCGGCCTGTGGCGCCAGCGCCTGCGCTGGTCGACCGGCGGGATGCAGGTGCTGCTCAAGGCGGGACGCAACCTGCGCAGCTGGCGCAAGCGCCGCATGTGGCCGGTGTTCGCCGAGTACCTGACCAGCGTGCTGTGGGCCTACGCGATGCTCGCGGTGTTCGTGCTGTGGGCGCTCGGCAAGGTGCTGCCGCTGCCCGACGAGATCGTGGTCGCGACGCTGCTGCCGGGCTGGACGGGCGTGGTCATCGGCACCACCTGCCTCGCGCAGGTGGCCACCAGCCTGTTCCTCGACTCGCACTACGACCGCGGGCTGTGGCGCCAGTACTACTGGATGATCTGGTACCCGCTCGCCTACTGGACGCTGAACGTCTTCACCACGGTGGTCGCGGTGCCGCGCGCCCTGCTGCGCCAGCGCGGGCGCCGCGCGCGCTGGCGCAGCCCCGACCGCGGAGTGCGCCCGTGAAGCGGCCGCTGATCATCGAGCGCCCCGACCTGCAGACCGGCCGCCAGCGCCTGCTCTACGGCGCGCTCACGCTGCTCTTCTGGCTGCTCTACATCTATCTCTGGCTGCCGCTCATCACGCTGGCCGGGTGGAGCTTCGGGCTGTGGCGCGGCTACGACGTGCTGGTGACCCAGACCGGGTTTCGCGACCTCCTCGCGCTGCTCGGCTGGTACGCGAGCATGATCGCCGCGTTCGCGGGAACGCTGATCGTGTGGGCGGTGTACAACCTGGTCGTGTTCGGCGGGCGCGAGCGGCGCGCGCCGCCGCCGCCGCTCGCCGCCGGCGAGCAGGCGAGCTACTGGGGCGTGCCGGCCGGCGCGCTCGAGGCGTGGCGGCG
>JAGVSZ010000131.1 GCA_019137045.1 Betaproteobacteria bacterium | reverse complement strand
GTGGGAGATGCCGGGCGGCAGTAGGGCCGGCGCGGCGCGGTCCCACGTGGGATGTCCCACGCGGGAGATGCCGGTGCCGCCGAAGGGGCGGGCCGCGCGGTCCCACGTGGGATGTGTCAAGCGCCACTAAAGTTGACCCCCGTGGCGTCAGTAAAACTGACCCCACCCAGGTGTTCAGTGGTTGGTCTTGGTTGAGCCGAGGAGCCCGGCTCGCTTCTTCTGCTTGAGGCGGTAGCTGTCGCCCTGGATGAGCAGGGTGTGGCTGTGGTGGAGGACGCGGTCGAGGACGGCGGATGCAATCATCTCGTCGCCGAAGACGTGACCCCACTGGGTGATGGTCTGGTTGGTGGTGATGAGCATGCTGCCGCGCTCGTAGCGACGGCTGACGAGCTGGAAGAACAGGTTGGCGGTCTGCTTCTCGAGCGGCAGGTAGCCGAGTTCGTCGACGATGAGCAGCTTGGGTTTGGCGTAGAAGGCGATCTGGTCGGCGAGCTTCCCTTCCTGCTGGGCCTTGGCCAGCGTGGCAAGCAACGAGGTGGCGGTGACGAACAACGCGGAGTGGCCGGCCTCGACGACGGCGCGCCCGAGCGCGACGGCGAGGTGGGTCTTGCCGACGCCGGGCGGACCGAAGAGCAGCACGTTCTCGGCGCCGGCGACGAAGCGCCCGGTGGCTAGCTCGCGCACGAGCTTCTGGTCGATGGACGGCTGGAACTTGAAGTCGAACTCCTCGAGCGTCTTGACGGCGGGGAAGTGGGCGATCTGGATGCCCATGGCGACGCGCTTCTTCTGCTTCGCGTCGGTCTCCTCGGCGAGCAACTGGTCGAGGAAGTCGAGATAGGTCGGCTCGGCGCGTGCGGCGGCCGACAGGATCCCGTCGAGGCGTTGCGCCACCGCGCCGAGGCGCAGCTTCACGAGCCGCTCCTCGACGCGCGCCCGCACCAGCTCGCTCATGGCGCACCTCCGACGGCCTCGGCGTAGACGTCGAGGCTGCGGGTCAGGGGTGAGCGCTCGGTCGGCGCGTCGTCGTGCCGGCGCCGATACAAGCCGTCGAGATGGCGCGGGTTCACGACGCGCTGGTGCGGCTCGGTGCTGCGCCGGTGGCGGGCGACCTCGACGCGGCCGTCGTAGATCACGACCTCGGTGTCGCCGACGACGACCTCGACGTGCCGCCGGACCAGCGTATGCGGGACGCTGTAGCGCACGGTGTCGATGTCGACGAAGCAGTCGGTCGCGACCCGGCGCTGCAGGCGACGCTCACGGACGCGCAGCGGTGCTGCCGGCAGCGGTTGCAGCGCCGCGCGCTCGGCGCGCTCGAAGCGGACGCAAGGCTGCTCGTGCGTCGTGCCGTGCACGCGACGGTCGGCCTCGATCATCCACTGCGCGAGGTGCGCCTCGAGCGCGGCGAAGCTGTCGAAGGCGCGCCCGGCGATCGCGTTGCGCTTCACGTAGCCGACGCCCGACTCGGTCTTGCCCTTCGTGCGTGCACGGTACGGCCGACACGCCGCCACCTCGACGCCCCAGTCCTTGCAGAACGCCGCGAACGCCGGATGGATGCGCGCCGTGCCGGTCTCGCGCTCCTGGCCGATCACGAGCGCGCCGGCGCGGTCGATCAGGATCCTGCGCGTGACGCCGCCGAACGTACGGAAGGCGGCGGCGAGGCCCTCACGCCAGTCGTCCTGCCGCTGGCTCAGCGAGGCGCGCACGAAGATCCGGCGCGAGTAACCGAGCACCCCGACGAACACGTACACCTTCGTGCGCACGCCGCCGATCACGACCCACTTCTCGCCGAAGTCGATCTGGAGCTGCGCGCCCGGCGGCGTCTCGAACCGCACCGTCGCGAGCTCCGCGGCGCGACACGCCAGGCGGTGCGGCTCGAGCGCGCGCTGCAGCGTGCGCAGCGGCACGTCGACCTCGCGTTCGGCGAGCAGCCGCTGCACGACGACGGCGTTGCCGGCGGCGGCGCCGTCCAGCAGCTCGCGCGCGAGCGCCACCTGCTCCGTATCGAGCGTCCGCGCGTTGGGCCGCGCCTGGACTTCTGCAGCGGCGCCGCCACGCAGGTACCGGCGCACGCTGTTGCGCGCGATGCCCAGCTCTCGCGCGATCCGCTTGCTGCCCCAGCGAAGCTGCTGCAGCAGGCGGATCCGCTCCACGATCTCGGGATCCAGCATCGGAACGACCATCGTCCCGACCTCGTTTCCGTGCGTCTTTCTCATCGCTTACCCTCCCCAGGGGAGGGGTCAGTTTTAGTGGCGCGCGGGGGTCATTTTACGTGGCGCCTGACACGTGGGACGTGGCGGCCCCTGCGCGCTCCCACGTGGGACGCGGTGGCGGCCGCGATCTCCCACGTGGGACGCGCCGGCGGCGGAACTCCCACGTGGGACGCGCCGGCCCGGGAACTCCACGTGGGACGTGCCGGCGGAGGATCTCCCACGTGGGACGTGCCGGCGACCTCCCACGTGGGACGCGGTCGGCCGGCGCGCCGCGGGGCGTCAGTCGATCGCCGGGCTGCCGAGGTAGCGCAGGA
>JAGVSZ010000395.1 GCA_019137045.1 Betaproteobacteria bacterium | reverse complement strand
ATCCTGCTGGTGGAGCAGAACGCGCGGCGCAGCCTGGCGATCGCCGACCGGGGCTATCTGATGGAGAACGGCCGCATCGTCGGGGAGGGCGCCGCCGACGCGCTGCGCCACGATCCCGCGGTGCAGCGCGCCTATCTCGGGGTCGGCGGCGCGCCGGCGAGCTGACATGGGGAGCGAAGCCATGCTGAAGGGAAAGGTCTGCATCGTGACGGGCGGCGCCGGCAGCATCGGGCTCGCCACGGCCGCGCTCTTCCTGCGCGAGGGCGCGCGGGTGATGCTGGTGGACCGGGAGCCGGCGGCGCTCGACGCCGCGCTGCGCGCCGCGGGCGGCGGCGCCAACGCCAGGGCGTGCGCGGCCGACGTCGCCGACGCCGCCGCCACGCGCGCCTACATCGACGCGACGCTCGCCGCGTGGGGCCGGCTCGACGTGGTGTTCGCCAACGCCGGCGTGAGCGGCGTGGTGCGGCCGGTGACCGACTACCCGGAGGACGAATTCGACCGCGTGCTGGCGGTGAACGTGCGCGCCCCGTTCCTCGCCTGCAAGTACGGCCTGCCGAAGATGAGCGACGGCGGCAGCGTCGTCATCACCTCCAGCGTGGTCGGGGTCACGAGCGATCCCGGCATCGCCGCCTACGCCACCTCCAAGCACGCGGTGATCGGCCTGATGCGCACGGTGGCGAAGGAGGCGGCGCCGCGCCGCATCCGCGTGAACGTGATCGCGCCCGGGCCGATCGACAACGGCTTCCAGAAGGACATCGAGCGCGCGCTCGGCGAGGCGATCGGGCGCGACGCGACGCAGTTGCTCGACTCGCTCATCCCGCTCGCGCGCCACGGCCGCGCCGAGGAGATCGCGCGCGCGGTCCTGTTCCTCGCCTCCGACCAGAGCAGCTTCACCACCGGGACGGTGCTGATGGCCGACGGCGGCATGCACGTATGAGCGTTCGCGCCGGCGCTGCGACGTTGTTCGGCCGCGAACGCGCGTGAGCCGGTGCTAGGATACGGGCCTCATCGGCGGATCGTGCCCATTTGTTCTACGCCAAGTTCTTCAAGGCCTTGCATGAAGAGGGCGTTCGATACGTCCTCGTCGGCGGCGTCGCGGTGAACCTGCACGGGGTCGAACGGGCGACGGGTGACGTCGATCTGCTGCTGGCGCTGGACGGCGAGAATCTCGGGCGTTTCTACCGCGTCGCGCGGCAACTTGCGCTCAAGCCGGTCGTGCCAGTGAAGCTGGAAGACTTCTCTGACGCCGCGAAGGTCGAGTCCTGGATCCGCGAGAAGCACATGCTCGCGTTCGCGTTGCGAAGCGGCGACAGGCTGGATCCGACGGTTGACATCCTGGTCCAGCCGGCAGTGGCGTTCGACGAGGCGCATGCGCGCGCAGTGTCCATGGACCTGGGCGGCACTCCGATCACCGTTGCCGCGATCGAAGACCTGATCCGTTTGAAGACGGGAACGGGTCGCGAGAAGGATCGAGGCGACATCGATGCGCTCAAGCGCGTGCTGGATCTCGGGCTCGAAAAGCCGCAGCCGGATGGAACCGATTGATTTCTACTACAGCCCGACGGACGAAGATCTGCGGGCGTACGCCGAGTTGACGCCGCTGGAGCGACTTCAACGGCTCGATAACCTGCGTCGCTTCACCCGCATGGTGCGCAGATCGGCGACTCCGTCGTCTGAAGCAGCCGAACCCGCCTCCGAACCCTACCCTGCGCAGCCGTCCGACTAGGCCGGCACCACCGCCGGCTTCTGCGCGGTGAACGCGTCGGAGAAGCAGTACTCCTCGCCCAGCCCCTGCGCGACGAACGCCGGCTTCGCCGCCTCCACCATCTTCACCGACCCGCAGGCGTAGATCGCGAACCCCGAGAGGTCGGGAAAGTCGGCCAGGATCGCCTCGTGGACGAAGCCGGTGCGGCCGGTCCACTCGTCGTCCGGCCCCGGCTCCGAGAGCACCGGCACGAACTTGAAGTTCGGGTGCTCCTTCATCCAGCGCTCCGGCAGGTCGGCCAGGTACAGGTCGCGGCGCTTGCGCACGCCCCAGTAGAAGTGGAGCGGGCGCGTGATGCCCATCCTGAACGCCTGCTCGAGCAGGCTCTTCACCGGCGCGAAGCCGGTCGCCCCGGCGACGAAGATCAGCGGCCGCTCGCTCGGCTCGCGCAGGATGAAGGCGCCGATCGGGCCCTCGAAGCGCACCAGGGTGCCGACCTTGGTGTGCTCGAAGAGCAGCGTGGTGGCCTTGCCGCCGGGCATGCGCCGCACGTGCAGCTCCACCAGGTCGGTCTCGCCCGATGGGGTGGTGAACGAGTAGGCGCGGCGGTCGCCGTCGGGCAGGATGACGTTGATGTACTGCCCGGCCTCGTACGCGATCTTCTTCCCCCCGACCAGGCGCATGCCCACCAGCATCACGTCGTGCGCGATCAGGTCGAGGCGCTCGATGCGCGCGGCGTACACGCCGAAGGGCTGCTCGCGCACCGCCGCGCCTTCCTCGTACTCGACCTCGACGTCGGAGAGCGCGGTCGCGCAGCACAGCAGGATCTTGCCCTGCGCGCGCTCGGCCGCGGAGAGCGCGCTCTCGAGGTAGACGCCCGGGTCGACCTCGCCGGCGAGCAGGCTCGCCTTGCACACGCCGCACCCGCCCGAGCGGCACTCGAACGGCATCGGCACGCTCGCGCGCAGGCCCGCGTCGAGCAGCGTCTCGCCCGGGCGCGCGTGCACCAGCTTGTTCCCCGGGTGCACCGTGAGCGCCATCGTCGCCTTGCCGGCGCGCTTCGGCGGGAGCCACGGCGCGGCGAGGAAGAGCAGGGTCAGCCCGCCCACGAGGGCCCACACGGCGGCCGGCGACCAGCTGTAGAAGAGGGGATACACCGTGAGGTAGAACCAGTCGAAC
This sequence comes from Betaproteobacteria bacterium, assembly GCA_019137045.1. Taxonomy (GTDB): domain Bacteria; phylum Pseudomonadota; class Gammaproteobacteria; order Burkholderiales; family SG8-39; genus JAGVSZ01. The sequence continues at coordinate 8,007 of JAGVSZ010000395.1, read as the reverse complement.
TCGAGCGACTGCGGGAAGCTCGCGAGGTCGGCCTTGCCCTGGCTCAGCGCCGGCTTGACGAGCGCGAGGACCACCAGCATCACCGTGCTGCCGATCATGATGCGGCGCGACGGGAGGGTCTTCGCGCGCGGCACGCGCTGGGTGTGCACCCACAGCACCGCGAGCACCGCGAGCGGGATGCCGATGTGCAGGAACTGCAGCAGCGTGAAGAAGCGGTCGGTGATCGATTCCTCGAGCACGAAGTTGCGCACGAACACGCCGCGGAACGGCGGCAGCGCGTCGAACCACTCCGCGGTGGCGGTCAGCACGAACTGCGCGAGGCGGTCCCACGGGAGCATGTAGCCGTTCACGCCGGAGGCGTACACGAGCCACAGGACGAACACCCCGGTGATCCACGAGAAGGCGCGGAAGCTGCGGTAGCGATCGAAGCAGAAGTGCCGCGCGAGGTGCAGCAGCATGGTGAGGATCATCGCGTCCGAGGCGTAGCGGTGCACGCTGCGCATGACCCCGCCCGCCCACCACTGGTGGTGCGTGAGCGCCTCGACCGACTCGTAGGTGTCGTTGATGCCGGTGTCGTAGAAGACGTAGACGTAGAACCCGCTCGCCACGACCAGCCAGAACATCCAGTAGCTGATCGCGCCGAGGTGGTGGAAGGGGTTGTCGCGCTCGCCGAAGACGCGGTTCGCCTGCGCCTCGACCGCGAGAAAGGCCTTCTGCCCGAGGGACTGGAGCGCGCTCAGCATGTCCGGACCATAGTTGTCTGCACGCCGGGCGCCTTTGACGTGGATTAGGGAAACCTAGCCCCGGCGCAGCGCGTGGGCGCAGGCGAGGGCCGCGCCGAACACGAGCACCGCGACGAACTGGTGCGCCGCGCCGAGCGCGACCGGCACCGCCGCGAGCAGCGTACAGGCGCCGAGCGCGAACTGGGCGGCGAACGCGGCCACGAGGAGGTTCGCCGTGACGCGCGCGCGCGGTCCCGCGTCGATCCAGGCGACGCGCGCCCACAGCCAGGCGACCAGCGCGAGGAGCAGCCACGCGACCAGACGGTGGTCGAGCTGCACGGTCGCCATGTTGTAGAAGAAGTTCCGCCACCACGGCTCGAGCATGAAGGTCTCGGGCGGGACGAGGTGCCCGTTCATGAGCGGGAAGGTGTTGTAGGCCTTGCCGGCGCGGATGCCGGCCACCAGCCCCCCGAGCAGCACCTGCGCGAACACGAGGGCGGCCACGGCGGCGGCGAGCCGCCCCGGCGCCCCCGCGGCGGCAGTGCGGCGCGGAAAGAGCAGGCCGAGCGCGATCCAGAGCATCGCGCCGAAGATCAGGAACGCGAGGCCGAGGTGCGCGGTGAGGCGGAACTGCGACACGCGCGGGTCGTCCACCAGCCCCGACTTCACCATGTACCAGCCCAGCGCGCCCTGCAGCGCGCCGAGCACGAACACCCCGACGAGCTTCCAGGCGAGCGCGCGCTCGAGCCGGCCGCGCAGCCAGAACCAGGCGAGCGGCACGAAGAACGCGAGCCCGATCAGCCGCCCGAGCAGGCGGTGGAAGTACTCCCACCAGAAGATGCCCTTGAACTCGGCGAGCGTCATGCCGGAGTTGACCAGCCGGTACTCCGGGGTCTGGCGGTACTTCGCGAACTCCGCCTGCCACGCGGCGTCGCCGAGCGGCGGGAGCGCGCCCACGAGCGGCTGCCACTCGACGATCGAGAGGCCCGAGTGGGTGAGCCGGGTCACGCCGCCGACGAGCACCATGAGCGCCACCAGCGCGCAGCACGCGAGGAGCCACGCGGCGATGGCGCGCGCGCCGCGCGCGGTCGCCGCGGCCGGCGCCGGCACGTGCGCCCGGCCCTGCGCATAGGACAGCGCTTCGCTCATCGCGGCCTCGCTCATCGGATGCGAGCGATTCTCGACGCGCTCACCCTGCAATCCTTTAAGACGCATCAAATTCTTTTCCCGCCTCGATTCGTAGATTGCTCCGCCATGAGCGGCGCCGACGGACGCGTCGCTTGCCTTGACAGGGGGATGAAGCGATGCGAAGGCTGCCGGCCGCGACCACTGCGCCGCGGGCGAGCGGTGCGACCGCAGCCGCGGCCGGGCGCGCACCCGCCGCCGCGCCCTTCCCGGAGGCCGGCGCCGCGGACTTCCCGCCGCGCACCAAATTCTATCCCGGCCGGAGCTCCCGGCCCTGACCCGATCCCGCTACGTCCTCAGAGGAGAACCCGCCATGGCCAACCCCGACCCGATCCCCGAACGCATCCCGGCGATGCAGCACCTGCTGGAGAACCCGTTCCTGCTGCTCTTCATCGGCGTGGCGATGCCGACGGTGCTCTACATCGTCTGGGGCGTGATGGAGATCGCCAACGTTCCAATTGCGCGCTAGCCGCCGCGCGGAGACCACGACATGAGCGCGATTCATCCTCCCGCACAGCGCATCTGGTGGAAACAGCCGCTCGACAAGATCGAGCTCGCCTGGATCCTCATCGCCTTCGTCTGGTGCCTGGTGATGTTCTTCATGATGCCGTACTGGCACGTGTACGGTAAGCAGAACCTCTCCAACGAGACCTACCGCACGACTCCGGAGATCTTCGCCAAGAAGACGCAGGAGGTGGTCGACAAGCACACCGTGCGCACCGAGACCGAGGAGAAGATCCCGGTCGTGCGCCCGCCCGCCGGCGGCGACGTGTACCTGATCGCGCGGCTGTGGGCGTGGTGGCCGATCCTCGAGCTGGAGAAGGGCAAGACCTACCGCCTGCACCTGAGCGCGATGGATTACCAGCACGGCTTCTCGCTGCAGCCCGAGAACATCAACGTGCAGGTGCTGCCCGGGTACGAGCACGTGATGAACGTCACGCCGAACCGTTCGGGCGAGTACGCGATCGTGTGCAACGAGTTCTGCGGCATCGGCCATCACAAGATGGTCAGCAAGCTGTACGTGGTCGACAAGTAAAGGCAAAGGGGAGACAAGCGGCCATGGCCGACGCTACCAACCTGTTCCGCACCTGCCCGCGCACCGGGCTGCAGTGGCACAAGCCGTCCGAGGGCCTGATCAAGGCCAACGCGGTCGCCGCGGTCGTGTCGCTGCTGATCGGCGGCGTGCTCGCGCTCATCGTGGTGCTCACCCGCTGGCAGGCGGTGCACCTGGTCGGCCCCGAGGACTTCTACATGTACCTCACGGCGCACGGCCTGGCGATGCTCGCCTACTGGATCATCTTCTTCGAGATCGCCGTCCTGTACTTCGCCTCCTCGACGCTGCTCAAGTCGCGCCTGGCGGCGCCGCGCTGGGCCTGGGCCGCGTTCGCGCTGATGGTCATCGGCGTGGTGGTGAACCTGGTGGCGGTGTTCCGCGGCGACTCGACGGTGATGTTCACCTCGTACGTGCCGCTGCCCGCCAATCCGATGTTCTACCTCGGGCTGATCCTGTTCGCGGTCGGGGCGCTGATCGGCTGCTTCGTCTTCCTCGGCACGCTGGTCATCGCGCGCGCGGAGAAGACCTACGAGGGCTCCATTCCGCTCGTGACCTTCGGCGCCCTCACCGCGGCCATCATCGCGATCTTCACCATCGCTTCCGGCGCGATCATCCTGATCCCGACCTTCCTGTGGTCGGTGGGGTACATCAAGTCGATCGACCCGCTGACCTACCGCATGATCTGGTGGGGCTTCGGCCACTCGTCGCAGCAGATCAACGTCGCCGCCCACGTGTCGATCTGGTACGCGATCGCGGCGATCGTCTTCGGCGCCAAGCCGATGAGCGAGCGCGTGAGCCGGGGGGCGTTCCTGCTCTACATCCTCTTCCTGCAGCTCGCCTCCGCGCACCACCTGCTGTCCGACCCGGGGTTCAGCTCCGAGTGGAAGGTGTTCAACACCTCGTACGCCATGTACCTGGCGGTGCTGGCGTCGATGATCCACGGCCTCACCGTGCCGGGCGCGATCGAGGTCGCGCAGCGCGAGAAGGGCTTCACCAAGGGGCTGTTCGAGTGGCTGCGCAAGGCGCCGTGGGGCAACCCGGTGTTCTCGGGCATGATCCTCTCGCTCGTCGGTTTCGGCTTCCTGGGCGGCATCTCGGGCGTGATGATGGGGACCGAGCAGCTCAACATGCTCATCCACAACACCATCTACGTCCCGGGCCACTTCCACGCGACGGTGGTGATCGGCACGACGCTCGCCTTCATGGCGGTGACGTACTTCCTGGTGCCGACCCTGTTCAAGCGCGAGTTGATCATGCCCGGCCTGGCGAAGTGGCAGCCGTACCTGTTCGGCGTCGGCATGATGGTGTTCACGCTCGCGATGATGGGCGCGGGCACCCTCGGCGTGCCGCGGCGTCACTGGGACATCACCTTCGCCGGGGCGGCGCTGCCCTACGAGTTCCCGGGCGCGGCCTGGCTGATGCTCGGCATCGTAGGGGTCTCGGGCGTGATTGCGGTCGTCGGCGGCGCGATCTACATCCTGATCACCGTCGGCTCGATCCTGTGGGGCAAGCCGATCCAGGTGTCCGGCTACAGCACCGAGCGCGGCGTCCTCAAGATGCCGGTCGCGGCCGCGCTCACCGGGCATGGCCATGCCGGCTTCGGCGCGCCGGGAACGTTCGTGGTCGCGCTGGTGTTCCTGGCCGCGTTCGTGCTGTACTACTTCGTGAACTGGAAGTACCTGTCGACGGTGTGGGGGCTGAGCTGAGCGTGCGCACGGCCGGGGCGGCGCGCGCCGTCCCGGCGGAAGGCCGGGAGCGAATCATGTCGTCTGCGGTCAAGCTGGTCTTCAACCTCTTCAAGCTGCGCATCGGCGTCGTGATCGCGCTCACCGCGGTGGCGGGCTACGCCGTCCAGCCGGGCGCCGGTCCCGAGGCCTGGCGGCTCGCGGTGCTGTTCCTCGCGGTGCTGGTCGCCTCGGCGGCGGCGGGCGCGTTCAACCAGTACTGGGAGCACGACCTCGACCGCCACATGCGGCGCACGCGCGCGCGCCCGTTCGTCACCGGGAAGCTCGCGCGCAGCCGCGCGTGGGTGGCGCTCATCGCGGCGCTCGCGGCCGGCGCCACTGCCGCCGCCTGGGCGAGCACCAACGGCTGGGCGGCGGTCTACACGCTCGGCGGCGCGGTGGTGTACGCGATCGTCTACACCGTGTGGCTCAAGCGCCGCACGTGGTGGAACATCGTGATCGGCGGGCTCGCCGGCAGCTTCGCGGTGCTGGCGGGCGCGGCCGCGGTCGCGCCCGGCCTCTCGGCCGAGGCGGTGCTGCTCGCCGTCATCCTGTTCCTCTGGACCCCGCCGCACTTCTGGAGCCTGGCGATCGCGTTCCAGGACGACTACCGCGCGGCCGGCGTGCCGATGCTGCCGGTGGTGAAGGGCGACGCGTACGCCGCGCGCGCGATCCTCGCGCACGCCGTGTTGCTGGTGGCGCTGTCGCTCGCGCTCGCCGCGCTCCGGCCGGGGTGGATCTACCTCGTCTTCGCGGCCGCCGGCGGCGCGCTCTTCGTGCGCGAGGCGCTGCGGCTCGTCGGCGCGCCGTCGCGGCAGACGGCGATGCGGTGCTTCCACGCTTCGCTCGCCCAGCTGTCGCTCCTGCTCGTCGGCGCCATGCTGGACGCGGCGCTGGTCTAGCGACCACCCAAGCGGGGCGTCCGCCCGTGATCGTGCTGCGCGCCGTTCGGTTCCTCTGCCTCCTCGCCGCGGCCGGCGTCGCGGGGGCGGCCGCGGCCCAGCAGCCCGACGCCGAGAAGGCCTACCGCGCCAGCCAGGACGCCATCGGCCGCCCGCTGCCCGACATCGTCCTGCGCGACCGGCTCGACCGGCCGGTGCGGCTCGCCGACTACCGCGGCCGGCCGCTGGTGGTGAGCTTCGTGTACACCGGCTGCTTCCAGGCGTGCCCGGTCGCCACGCAGGCGCTCGCCAAGGCCGTGCGCCAGGCGCGCGCGGCGCTCGGCGAGGAGGCGTTCCAGGTGGTCAGCATCGGCTTCAACCAGCCGTTCGACTCGCCGGAGGCGATGGCGGCGTTCGCCCGCCAGAACCGCGTGGCCGATCCGCGCTGGGAATTCCTGAGCCCCGACCGCAAGGACGTCGCCGCGCTCACCGCGGCGTTCGGCTTCAGCTTCGAGGCGACGCCGAAGGGCTTCGACCACATCACGCAGGCGACCATCGTCGACCCGTCCGGCGTCATCTACCGCCAGGTCTACGGCGAGACCTTCGACTTGCCGCTCTTCGTCGGGCCGCTCAAGGCGCTGCGCTCGGGCCAGGCCGCGGAGGCGGTCACGCTCGAGAACGTCTGGGAGAAGGTGAAGCTCTACTGCACGGTGTACGACCCGAACACGGGCGGCTACCGCGTCAACTACTCGCTCTTCTTCGAGCTCTTCGCCGGCCTGACGACCTTCGCCGGGCTGGGCTGGTTCGTCTACAAGTCGCGCCGGCCGGCCGCATAGCCCGGACGCGGCCGGTGCCGCAGGCATCGGTGGCGCCGGATTCGGGGTCCACGCAGGAGCGCCGCGCCGCCGTCCTCGCGCAGCGCGGATGGCTCGCGGCGACCGCCCCTTTGAGCCACATCAAAGTCCCCCAGGAGGGCTGTAACGATCATGGGGTCGGGGCCCCCGCCCCGCACCCGCATGGACGCCTCGATCCCGCTCCGACCCGCGCTCGGCGCCCCGGCCGCCGGCGGCGGCGCGCGCAACCCGGCCGCGCGCGCGCTGCGCGCGCTGGAGCGGGCGTTCGACTTTCCGTTCGGCCCGGCTGCCAATCCGCTGCGCCAGCTCGGGGCGGCCGCCTTCTGGTTCTTCTGGATCGTGGTGGTGAGCGGGGTCTACCTCTACATCTTCTTCGACACCAGCGTGTCGGGCGCCTACCGGTCGGTCGAGTCGCTGACGCGCGACCAGTGGTACGCCGGCGGCGTGATGCGCAGCCTCCACCGCTACGCCTCCGATGCGTTTCTCGTGGTCACCGTGCTGCACCTCCTGCGCGAGCTCGCCTACGGGCGGTTTCGCGGCTTCCGCTGGTTCTCGTGGGTGAGCGGCGTGCCGACGCTCGTGTTCATGCTCGCCTCCGGCATCGTCGGCTACTGGCTGGTGTGGGACGCGGTCGCGCAGTTCGTCGGCGTGGGGGTCACCGAGTGGGTCGGGTGGCTGCCGGGCTTCGGACCCGAGCTCGTGCGCAATTTCATCGCTGCGGAGGCGATGACCGACCGTTTCTTCTCGCTGCTCGTCTTCATTCACCTCGGCGTGCCGCTGTTCCTGCTCGCCGCGATGTGGATCCACATCCAGCGCATCTCGCGGCCGCGCACCCAGCCGGCGGGCGCGCTCGCCTGGGGCAGCCTGGCCGCGCTCGTGGCGCTGTCGCTCGCCCGGCCCGCCCTGTCGGACGCCCCGGCCGACCTCGCCCGGGTGCCGGCCGCGGTCGCGCTCGACTGGTTCTATCTCTTTCCGCTGCCGGCGATGTACGCCGCCTCGGCCGCGACGGTCTGGAGCGCGCTCGGCGCCGCGCTCGCGCTGCTCTGCGCGCTGCCCTGGCTCGCGCGTGCGCCGCGCGCGCCGGTGGCGCAGGTGAGCGCGGCGAACTGCAACGGCTGCGCGCGCTGCTTCGCCGACTGCCCGTACGCCGCGGTGGTGATGCGCGCGCACCCCGACGGCCGCCCCGGCAAGCGGATCGCGGTGGTGCTCGACGACCTGTGCGCGAGCTGCGGCATCTGCGCGGGGGCGTGCCCGTCCTCGACGCCGTTCCGCTCCGGGGAGGCGCTGGTCACCGGGATCGACATGCCGCAGCTGCCGGTGGAGGCGATGCGCGCGCGTCTCGAGCGCGCGCTCGCCGACGGCAAGACGCTGATCGTGTTCGGCTGCGAGTCGGGCGCCGGGCTCGACGCGCTGCGCGGGCCCGACGTCGCCGCGTGGCGTTTCCCCTGCGTGGCGCAGGTGCCGCCCTCGTTCGTCGACTACGCCCGGCGCGCCGGCGCGCACGGGGTGCTGGTCGCGCGCTGCCCGGAGCACGACTGCGAGTTCCGCCTCGGCAGCCGCTGGGCGGCGGCGCGGCTCGCCGGGATG
>JAGVSZ010000367.1 GCA_019137045.1 Betaproteobacteria bacterium | reverse complement strand
CGCGTCGGCGCGGGGCGTGGCGGCGCGATCGCAGCCGTCGGCGGTGTCGGCGACGCCGGCGCATGGCGATCGAGATCGGCGCGGTGCACGCGTACCTGCGCGCGCCCGACCGGCTCGCCGCGCGTGACCGCGGCCGCCGGCACCACGGTGACGGCGCGCTCGTTGCGACGGTGCGCGTAGTTCACGTTCGTCACCGCGTTCACGTTCGTGACGTGCGCAACGTTCGTGACGTGGGTGACGTTCACGTTGCGGACGTACGCGGGGCTGTGCCGGTGCGCGGGCACGTACACCTCGCGCGGCGCGAGCGGGAACCAGCCGACCGCGGGCACCGATCCGACCGACACGGTCACGCTCCAGCCCGGCCGGCCGATCCAGCCCACGAGCGCGGGGGCGTACACCGGGCGCGCGACGAAGCGCCCGGGCACCCAGCACCAGATGCCGCCGACGAACGCCCAGCGCCCGTAGTGGAACGGCGCGAAGCCCCACGGCGCCTCGTCGATCCACGTCCAGCCCCACGGCGCGACCCACGCCCAGCGGCCGGTGCGATAGGGCGCCCAGCCGACCGGCACCGCGCGCGGAACCCAGACCGCGCCGTACTCGGACACCTCGCGCCAGTCGCCGTGCTCGTCGAGCGCCTCGTACCCCGTCGTCTCGGGCGAGACGTAGCGCGCGCTCGGCGACGCGTCGTAGCGGCGATCGCGCGCGCGCGCCCACTCGTCGAAGGCGTCCGGCTGCGCCGCGGCGAGGGCGGAGTCGCCGTTGCGCGACACCTCGACGCGCGTGCCCGGACGCACGACGAGCGCGTTCCCGGCCGCCTCGATGCGTGCGCTGCCGCCGTCGGCGCTCACCGCGGTCGTGTCCGCCTCCAGTCCGGCGTCCACGCGCAATCGGCCGGGCGCGAGCGGGACGACGCGGCCCTCCGGCGTCTCGACCGCCAGCTCGCGCGCGACCTCGGCGGTGCGCACGCGCACGTCGATCGTGCCGCGCAGGAGGCGCAGCGCGATCGCGTCGTCGTCGAGCCGGACCACCTCGAGCTCGGTGGCCTCGGCCAGCCGGATCGCGGTCGAACCGACGCGCAGCTCCGCGCGCGCGCCCGGCGCGGCCGAGAGCCGCGCGCCGGTCGTGAGCGGCCAGTTGAGCGGGAGCCGGGTCCAGGCGCCATCGTGCGCGTAGGCGACGTCGCCTTCGACGAGGCTCGCGCGTCCCACGCGCGCAGGCGGGTCGGGATCGTCCGCCGCGGCGAGGCCGGCGAGCCCGGGCGCGAGGAGCAGGACGGAAAGGACTCGGAGCAGGATTTTCGCCATGGCGTTCTCCGGGGCGCGCAAAGTGCCCTGCACGAGCGCTGAACGGCACGGGGAGAGCGCCGTTGACCCCTGCAACACCCTGTTGCATCTCGCGGCCGCGGATGTCGGGCCGCGGCGACGCGGCGGGGAGCCGCGCGCCGGCCGGCGCTATAGTTCGGTCCGTGAAGCTCCGCATGCACCAGAACTCGCTCTTCGCGGTGCTGCTCCGCTCGCCGTGGTGGATCAGCGTCGTCGTCGCCGTCGCGCTCGCGGCGGCGGCGCGATTGGTGATTCCCGACCTGTACGCGCTCGCGATGGGGCTGCCCTTCCTCGCCATCGGCCTGGTGGCGGCGTGGCGGCAGTTCCGCGCGCCGAGCGCCCGGCGCATCGCCGGCACGCTCGCGGCGGTGCGCGCGATGTCGTGGGACGAGTTCGCGCGCGCCCTCGAAGGGGCCTACGAGCGCGAGGGCTACAAGGTGGCGCGCATCGGCGGCGCGGCCGCGGACTTCGAGCTGACGAAGGGCTGGCGCGTGTCGCTGGTGAGCGCGAAGCGCTGGAAGGCGGCGCGCACCGGCGTCGAGCCGCTGAAGGAGCTGGACGCGGCGCGGCGCGCGCGCGAGGCGCAGGAGTGCGTCTACGTCGCCGCCGGGGAGCTCAGCGACCAGGCGCGCACGTTCGCGGCGCAGAAGAACATCCGCCTCGCGCTCGGGCCGGAGCTCGCCCGGCTGCTGCGGCAGTCAATGCGCACTTGAACGTACGCGCCGGCCGCGGAATGCCGAAGGACATTGCATGACGACGATCCCTTGGCCCAGGACGGCGGTGCTCGGCGCGGGCGCCGTCGGCTGCTACTACGGCGGCATGCTCGCGCGCGCCGGCGCGCCGGTGACGCTGATCGGCCGGCCGGCGCACGTCGCGGCGATCCGGCGCGACGGGCTCCTGCTCGACACGCTGCACTTCCGGGAGTACGTAAAGGCCGACGCGGCGACCGCACCGGAGGCGGTCGCCGGCGCCGCGCTGGTGCTGGTCTGCGTCAAGTCCGGCGACACGGAAGAAGCGGCCCGGTCGATCGCGCCGCACCTCGCGCGCGAGGCCACGGTCGTCAGCCTCCAGAACGGCGTCGACAACGCCGCGCGCATGCGCCCGCTCCTCGCGGCCGAGGTGCTCGCCGCGGTGGTGTACGTCGGCTGCCAGATGGCGGGGGCGGGGCACGTGCGCCACACCGGGCGGGGCGACCTCGTCATCGGCGGGC
>JAGVSZ010000067.1 GCA_019137045.1 Betaproteobacteria bacterium | reverse complement strand
CCGCAGGCGCCGTGGGCGTGGCGCCGGCAGGCACGCGGCGCCGACGCGGCCGCGGCGCGCGCCGGCGGCCGCACCTGACTCACTTGCCGCGCGTGAGCGGCACGAACCGGACCGGGATCGTGCGCCGGGTGCTGGTCGCGCCGTCGGGCTGCTTCTCGATCACGAGCAGTTCCTGCACCTCCCACTGTCCGCCGACCGGGATGACGAGCCGTCCGCCCGGCTTGAGCTGATCCACGAGCGGGGCCGGGACCGCGGGCGCAGCGGCCGTGACGAGGATCGCGTCGAACGGCGCGGCCTCCGGCCAGCCGCCATAGCCGTCGCCGATGCGCGTGGCGACGTTCCGATACCCCAGCCGGGCGAGCGCTTCGGCCGCCCGCCGGCCGACGGGCTCGACGATCTCGATCGTGAACACCCGCGCGACCAGCTCGGCGAGCACCGCAGCCTGGTAGCCCGACCCGGTCCCGACCTCGAGCACGACGTCGCTCGCCTCGGGGTCGATCAGGTCGGTCATCAGCGCGACGATGTAGGGCTGCGAGATGGTCTGGCCGTGGCCGATCGGAAGCGGGCGGTTCTCGTAGGCGTAGGCCACCTGCGGGTCCGGCACCAGCAGGTGCCGGGGAACCTTGCCCATCGCCGCCATCACGCGCGCCGCGAACGCGGGGCGCCCGGTCTCGGCCCCGGTCGCGCGCGCGGTCGCCGCGATCTCCGCGACCATCTCGGCGCGGCGCGGCGCGAACGCGTCCTGCGCATCGGCGGTGTCGGTCATGGCGACGGCGAGCGGAAGGGCAAGGAGGCCGAGCCTCCGATGGGACGTCACGCCCGGATGCTAGCGCCGGGCCGGCGCTCGACGCCAGCGCTCAGCGGCCGGCGGGGGCGCGGCCGAACACCTCGGCGAGCGACTGCGGGGGCGTCCGCGGGCGCAGGTTCAGCGCCGCCTCGAGGTGCCCGATGTGCGCCCGCATCAGCGCAGCGGCGCGGGACTCGTCGCGGGCCGCGATCGCGTCCACGAGGGCGAGGTGGTCCTCGCAGCCGCACGGCGCGGGCGCGCTGCCGCGATGGGCGAGGGCGATCAGCGGCGTGCGCGACACCAGCTCGTCGAGGTAGCGCGCGAGCACCGCGTTGCCGGCGAGCGCGGCGAGCCGCCGGTGGAAGTCGACCGAGCGTCGCACGCCGTCGCGCTCGTCGCCACGCGCATAGGCGGCCTGCTCGGACGCCACCCACTCCCGGAGCCGCGCGACATCGCGCGCCTCCGCGCTGCGGGCGACTTTCGCGACCAGCGCCTCCTCGACCGCGCGCCGGGCCTCGAACACCTGCCGGCTCTCCTCGAGCGAGGGCGTCGCGACCGCGGCGCCCCGGTGCGGGCGCAGCTCGACGAGATGGGCGTGACCGAGGCGCGCGAGGACGCTGCGGACCACCGCCCGGCTGACCCCGAACAGCTCGGCGAGGGACACTTCCCGCAGCTTCGTCCCGGGCGCCAGCCGGTGGTCGAGGATCGCGCCGCGAATCGCGTCGAACACCCGCTGCTCGGCCGACGCGGGAACGCGCGTAGCCGGTGCGACCGGCGGACCGTCAGGTCCGGGTCGGAGGTCGGTCAGGGCCATATCCACATTGTTGACAAGATGATCTGGCATCGCAATCGAAAGACCAACAGAACGGGATCGATACTAGTGCGTAGGCCATGGCCAACATACGTAAAAACAATATTATATGATGTAATATTAAAGATAAATATCAAGACTAGAGAAGCGCGATCGTCTACAAGCAGGGTCCGATGTGTTGACAGTGTCGGTCCGGCGCTCGGATGATGCCCCGTTCGCCGCCCGGCACGCCGAACAGCGGACGGACGCTGCACGGTCTGGGCCGTGGAGGCCTGTGCCGGACCCTTGGAAGGAGCTCGCAACGCATGGCCAGGCGCACGGCATCCGGCGCCATCCGGTACCTCCTGGATGGCGAAGTGCGGACGGTCCGGGACGTCGATCCGACCCGGACCGTCCTGCAGCATCTGCGCGAAGACCTCGGCCGCACCGGGACGAAAGAAGGCTGCGCCGAGGGCGACTGCGGCGCGTGCACGGTGGTGCTCGCGGAGCTCGACGGGAAGCGGGTGCGCTACCGCGCGGTCAACGCGTGCATCCGCTTCCTGCCGACCCTCGACGGGCGCGCGCTCTTCACCGTCGAGAGCCTCAAGGACCGCGCCACCGGCGCGCTGCACCCGGTCCAGCAGGCGCTCGCGGACGGGCACGGCGCGCAGTGCGGGTTCTGCACGCCCGGCTTCGTGATGTCGCTCTTCGCCCTCTACAAGACCGTTCCCGACCCCGACCGGCGCGCGCTCAACGACGCCCTCGCGGGCAACCTGTGCCGCTGCACCGGCTATCGTCCGATCGTCGACGCCGGGCGCGCGATGTACGCGCTCGGCGCAGCGCTCCCGCCGGCGGAGCAGGACGCCCTGCGCGCCTCCGCGGCCGCGCGCTCGCGCGCCGCGACCCAGGGCGAATCCGCCCTCGCGCGCGCGCTGGCCGGCCTGCGGCGCCGCGCGGGCCTCGC
>JAGVSZ010000003.1 GCA_019137045.1 Betaproteobacteria bacterium | reverse complement strand
GCGTTCGGCGCCGTGCTGGGACCCGCCGTCGGACAGAAGGTCGCCGACGCGGGCCGTGCGCTGCTCTCGCTCCCCGGCGACCTCTCGCGCCGCGCCGCCGGCGGCCTCGGCGACTTCGCCGGCGAGTCGGATCTCGTGGCGTCGCGCGGCGAGCTCGAGGCGCTCGCCCGGGGCGCTTCCGAGGTCGAGGACCGCTTGCGCGCGCTCGACGAGCGCGTCGCCCGGCTCGAGTCCGGCGTTGAACAAGGTGGTCGCGAGCAGGTAACGTAGCGGTCCCCGCGGGTCCGCCGCTCGCCGCGGGCCCGCGCGATGAAGAACGTCACCACGCTCGCGAAGTTCAGCCGGCCGCGCCTCTACGCGGTCGTCAAGCGCGAGCGCCTGTTCCGCGCGCTCGACGAGGCGCGCGCCCACCCGATCATCTTCATCGCCGGGCCTCCGGGCGCGGGCAAGTCGACGCTGGTCGCGAGCTGGCTCGAGGCGCGCCGCGCGCCCGGGCTGTGGTTCCAGGCGGACATCGGCGACAGCGACCCCGCGACGTTCTTCCACTACCTGTCGGCGGCGGCCGCGACGCTGGGCGCGCGCGGCGCGCGCAAGGCGGGATCGCTGCCGCGGTGGAATCCCGGCTACGCGAACGAGCTCGCCGCGTTCACGCGGCGGTTCCTGCGCGAGTTCTTCGCGCTTTTCCCCGCCGGGTCGGTGTTCGTCGTCGACAACTTCCACGAGGCCGCCGGCACGCCCGAGTGGCGGCAGGCGTTCATCGACGGGCTCGCCGAGCTGCCCGCGGGCCTCAACATCGTCTTCCTCTCCCGCGTCGATCCGCCGCCGGAGATGAGCCGGTTCCTCGCGTCGCAGGCGATGGTGCAGCTGGGCTGGGAGGCGCTCCGCTTCGACGCCGGCGAGGCGGCGGCCGTCGTCGGCCGCGTCGGCGAGACCCCGGAGATCGTCGAGGCGATCCATCGCGCGAGCGGCGGCTGGGCCGCCGGACTCGTGCTGATGCGCGAACACCTCGCCCGGCTCACGGCGGCGGACGCGGGCGCGCTGCGCGACTCGGCCTCGCTCGACGACAGCCGCGAGTCGGTGTTCGCCTACTTCACCGGCGAGATCTTCGCGCGCGCGCGCCCCGAGAACCGGCGCGCCCTCATGCTGGTCGCGTTGCTGCCGTCGTTCACCGCCGAGGACGCCGAGGCCCTCTCGGGCAACGCCGACGCGCCGCGCCTCCTCGAGCACCTGTACCGCCGCCACCTGTTCGTCGACCGGCGGCGCGCGGGCGAGCGCACCGTCTACCACTTCCACGCGCTGTTCCGCGAGTTCCTGCTCGCCGAGGGCCGCACGCGCCTCGCCGCGGACGAGCGTCGCGTCGCGCTCGAGCGCGCGGCCGCGATGGTGCTCGAGCGCGGCGACGTCGACGCCGCGGCGGCGCTCTACCGGTCGGCGGGCGCGTGGCGCGAGCTCGCCTCGCTCGCACGCGACGCTTCGATGCAGCTGATCGGCGAGGGCCGGCACGAGACGCTGCGCGAGTGGATCGACTCGCTGCCGCCCGAGGTCCGCGACGCCGAGCCCGCGCTCGTCTACGCGCTCGGTCTCACGCACGTCTACGGCGAGCCCTCGCGCGCGAAGGCGCTGCTCGCGCGCGCCCACCACGCGTTCGCGGCCGCGGGCGACACCCGGCACGCGATGCTCGCCGCCGCCGCGTCGATCGACTGCCACTACCACGAGTGGGCCGACTTCGCGCCGCTCGACCGCTGGATCGCGGTGCTCGAGCGGGGGCTCGCCGCGGACGGCGTGCTCCTGTCGCCGGCCGAGGAGCTCCGCGTGCGCGCGAGCCTCCTGCTCGCGCTCCTGTTCCGACAGCCCACGCACCCGGAGCTGATGACGCACGCGCAGGCGCTCGCGGCGCTCCTCTCCGGCCGCGAGATCGCCTCCGCGCCGGTCAACGTGAGGATGTCGGCCGCGTCGGTGCTCTTCAACTTCTACAACTGGGCGACGAAGGGCGAGTCGGCCAGTGCGCTGATCTCGCTCGCGCTGCCCTGGCTCGACGACCCGCAGGCGACGCCGCTCAACCGCGTCTGGTTCCTCGTGCACCTCGCGTTCCACGAGCAGATCACGCGCCAGTACGCGAAGGCGCGCAGGCGCATGGCGGAAGCCGAGGCGATCGCGCGCGAGCACGGGCTGACGTCGATCCTGTTCGAGATCTACCACGCGGACGTGAGCGCCGCGTCCGCCGCGCGCGACGTCGCCGGCACGCACGCGGCGCTCGAGCGCCTGCGCTCGGTGCTCGACCCCGCGCGCCGCATGGACGTCGCGTACTTCCGGCACCAGGAGGCCGCGTACCTGCTGCTGTCGGGCCGGCCCGCCGAGGCGGCCGACGCGTCGCTCGAGGCGGTCGAGATCGGGCGCGAGGCCGGGATGCCGGCGATGCAGCTCCCGCACCTGTGATCGTGCTGGGCGCGCACGCGCTGCTGGCGGCCGGGCGCCACGAGGAGGCGCTCAACCGCTACGAGGAGGCGATCGCGGCCGCCGCGCCGGTCGACAAGCGCACGTTCACCTTCCACCGCGACTTCGCGCGCGCGCTGTTCGCGCTCTCGCGGGGCAACGAGGCGGGGGCGGTCGCGATCCTCGCGAACCTGTTCGCCGCGTGCCGCGAGGCGAAGTTCCACGGCTTCATGCGGCAGCCGCCGGAGCTGGTCGCCCGCCTCGTCGCGCTGGCGCTCGCCCACGGCGTCGAGGCCGAGTACGCGCGCGCGCTCGCACGGACGCGCAAGCTCGCGCCACCGTCGCCCGACTTCGCCGACTGGCCGTGGCCGCTCGCGATCCGGACCTTCGGCGCGTTCGAGCTCAAACGCCACGGCGAACCGGTCGTCTCGCGCGGCAAGGCCCAGAAGAAGCCTCTCGAGCTCCTGAAGGCGCTCGTCGCGCACGGCGCCCGCCGTGTCGACGCCGCGATGCTGACCTCGCTGCTGTGGCCGGAGGCCGAGGGCGACGACGCGAAGACTTCGTTCGACAGCACGCTCTACCGGCTGCGCAAGCTCGTCGACGTCGACGGCGCGATCCAGCTGTCCGAGGGCAAGCTCTCGCTCGACGCCGGCAGCGTGTGGGTCGACGCGCTC
>JAGVSZ010000506.1 GCA_019137045.1 Betaproteobacteria bacterium | reverse complement strand
CATGAACTCGCGCGTGAGCGGCAGCGGGTTCATCCCCGGCCCGCCCTCCTTGCACGCCAGCGCCTGGTAGAGATTGATCCAGTTGTGCGCGAAGCCGTAGGCGCAGCCCGCGAGGTACACCGACCAGATGCGGTAGCGCCGCTCGCCGGCGATGGCTCGCGCCCGCGCCGCGTTCGCCTCCAGCCGGCGCGCCCACTCGGCGCAGGTCTGCGCGTAGTGCCGGCGCAGCGACTCGACGTCGGCGACCTCCAGCCCGGCGGCCGACATCTCGCGCAGCACGAGCCCGATGTGCGGCAGCTCCCCGTCGGGAAACACGTAGCGCTCGATGAACTCGCTCGCGCCGCGCCCGACCGCGCGGCTGTCCGGATCGACCGCGGTGATGCCGTGGTTCAGCGCGAGCCCGCCGTCCTTCAGCAGGCGGTGAATCTGGCCGAAGTACAGGCGCAGGTTCTTGAGCCCGACGTGCTCGAACATCCCGACGCTCGCGATCTTGTCGTAACCGCCGGTCTCGGGGACGTCGCGGTAGTCCTGCAGGCGCACCTCGCAGCGGTCGGCGAGCCCGCGCGCGCGGATCTCGGCCTGCGCGTGCTCGAACTGGTTGCGCGACAGCGTCACCCCGACGGCGCGCGCGCCGAATTTCTCCACCGCGCGGAACACGAGCGCGCCCCAGCCGCAGCCGATGTCGAGGAGCCGCTCGCCCGGCCGCAGCTGCAGCTTGGTGAGAATGTGATCGAGCTTCTGCTCCTGCGCCGCATCCAGGGTGTCGTCCGCGCCGCGGTAGTAGGCGCAGGAGTAGACCATGTTGCGGTCTAGGATCAGGCGGTAGAAGTCGTTGGAGACGTCGTAGTGGTACTCGATCGCCTTCTTGTCGCGCTTGCGCGTGTGGCTGCCGCGCTTGAGCGGCGTGCGGGACACCGTCCGTCCCGCCGCGGCGGCGAAGCGCTCGCCGATCCGGAAGACGTCCGCCACCCGGCCCTCCACGTCGATGTGGCCCTCGACGTAGGCCTCGCCGAGCGACATCAGGTCGGGCGCGCGCAGGTAGCGCAGCGCTGCCGGGGTCGGGACCGACAGCGTGACGAGCGGATCGGGCCCGAGCTCGTAGCTGCGGCCGGTCCACAGCCGGATGCGCAGCGGGACCGGGTCGGACGCGCGGATGCGCTCGGCCATCTGCCCGAGCCTGCTCTCGACCGCCCGCCCCCCACGGACCGACCCGACCAGCTTGCCCAGCGTCGTTTCCAGCAGCATGAAGCCCCCTCGTCGCCCACTGCCCACGGACTGCGAAATCTTACACCGCGGCCCGCGACCGGCGGAGCGCGTGGCGCCCGCGCGCCGCGCCCACTAGAATCCCTCGCCGCGACGCCCGCCCCGGGCGCGCGGGTACGGAGACGAGGCGATGAGCGAGATCAAGGTGCGGCGCGACCACTCGCTGCCGCTCGCGGCGGCGCGCGCCGCCGCCGAGAAAGTGGCGGCGCGGCTCAAGAAGGACTTCGACCTCGACTACGCGTGGAAGCGCCACGTGCTGCACTTCGCGCGCGCGGGCGTGGACGGGGAGCTGCACGTCACCGACCACGACGTGCGGCTCGAGGCGCGGCTCGGCTTCCTGCTCTCGTTCCTGCAGCCGCGCATCGAGCGCGAGATCGACGCCCAGTTCGAGCGCCACTTCGGCGCGGCGGCCGCGCAGCCGCCGGCGAAGAAGGCCTCCCGGGCGGCGGCGAAAAAGCGCTCCTAGCCGCCGAGCGACTTCACCAGGGCGACGTACTTCTTCATCGCCTCGTCCTGCGCCATCCCCTTGGTCTTCGCCCACGCGTCGTACTTGGCGCGACCGATCATGTCGGTGAAGCCGGGACGCTTGCCTTCCACGTCGCCCTCGCTCCCCTGCTTGTAGAGCGCGTAGAGCTGCAGCTTCACCTCGTTGCCCGGATCGTCCTTCAGCTTCTTCACCGCCGCGGCAGCCGCTTCGAACTGCTTCCTCAGGTCGCTCACTTCGCGCCTCCATGATCGGGCGGCCGGGGCGTCCGCCCGGCGCGCTCGGCTATTATAGGGAGCCCCTGAACGCCCTTCCGCACCGCTCCGTCATGCCCAAGCGCAGCCGAATGTCGAGCGTCGATACCGCGTGGCTGCGGATGGACCGGCCGACCAACCGCATGGTGATCGTCGGCGTGCTGCTGTTCGACCAGCCGGTCGACTACCGCCGCCTGGTTGCGACCTTTGCCGCGCGCTTCGCACGCTTCCAGCGCTTTCGCTGCCGCCCGGTCGAGGACCTTGCCGGCGCGTGGTGGGAGGAAACGCCGCGCTTCCGGCTCGAGCGCCACGTGCGCCGCGCACGCCTCCCGGGCAAGGCGGATGCCGGGGCGCTCAGGCGCTTCGTGGCGAGGCTCGTGGCGCAGCCGTTCGATGCGCGCCGGCCCTGGTGGGACGCCACGCTGATCGACTACGCCGCCGGTTCCGCGCTCGTCGCCCGCATCCACCACAGCTACGCGGACGGCATCGCCCTCATCCGGGTCATGCTCTCGCTCACCGACGCCTCGCCCGGCGCCGCGGCGCAGGCCGCCGCCGTC
>JAGVSZ010000515.1 GCA_019137045.1 Betaproteobacteria bacterium | reverse complement strand
GGCGGCGCCGGCGGCAATTGCGCCGCGCGACGCTTGCTGCGCGCGCGCCGCGACGGATTCCCGACATGGCGGGCGCGACGCGCGCCGCGGGCCGCGCGCGACACCCGAACCGTCCCACGAGCGCGCTCGCGTTCGACGAATCTCAACTTCCACCGCGCGCCGTCCGCGCGCACGTCGCCGCCCCGCGCCTGAACCATTGATTTGCCTGCGGTTTGAAAGTCGCGCTCGGATCGTCGCGCGAGACGCGTGCCGGCGTCGGGCGCGCCCGGCGCCACGCAACGATCGGACTCCCGGCGCCCGGGACGGCGAATCGGGCGTCGGCACTTGCGGCCCTGCGCCGGCGGAGACGGCGCCCATAGCGACGCGCGCTGCGGCAAGCGCCGACTTGCCAGACTCGCGCTCGTTCCCGTGCCGCGAGCGGACTGTAAACGACTGTCACACTGGTGGACTCGTGCCACACGGCACCCCCCTCCTCGGGAGAAACTCGGCGCTCGTCGGAATTACCAACAAGACAGAAGAGCAAAGCGGGATGTTGGCGGATGTCGGTCAGGCGCAGGCGGCGCGCCGTGGGAACGTTTCGTGGCGGTCGGTCTTCCGTCTCATGCTCGACCCGACGATCTCCGTGCTGCTGCTCGCCGCGCTCACCTTCCTCAGCCGCAAGCCGTTCGGCGAGCCGCACGTCATCCTCGCGCTCATCGTCTTCGCCCTGATGATCCCCGCCCCGGCGGAGCTCGAGCGCGGCCTGCGCGACCCGTCGTTCAGCTGGGTGCTCATTCCCGCGGGGCTGCTGCTGCTCGCCTGGCCCACGCACACCGTGGGGCCGTTCGACAAGAAGCTCCTCGGCGCGTGGGCGATCAGCGTGCCGATCGCGCAGTTCGCCGTCCATCGGTTCCTCGCGCTCGTCGCGCCGCGGCTGCTCACCATCGAAGCGCGGCGCAAGGTCGTGATCGCCGGGGCGAGCAGCGTGGGGCTCAAGCTCGCGCAGCGCTTCGCGGCCACCTCGACGCGCAGCCTCCACTTCGCCGGGTTCTTCGACGATCGCGGGCGCGAGCGGCTCGGCGACCTGGGCGAGCGGGCGGTGCTCGGCAGCCTGGGCGAGCTGCCGGCGTACGTGAACCGCGCCGGCGCCGACGCGATCTACATCGCCCTGCCGATGGCCTCGCAGCCGCGCATCCTGCGGCTCCTCGACGAGCTGCGCGACACGACCGCCTCGATCTACTTCGTGCCCGACATCTTCGTCTACGACCTGATCCAGGCGCGCATCGACGAGGTGGACGGCGTGCCGGTCGTCGCGCTGTGCGAGAGCCCGTTCTACGGCTTCAACGGGGTGGTGAAACGCGTGGAGGACGTCGTCCTGGGTTCGCTCGCGCTCGTCGCCGCCCTGCCGCTGATGGTCGCGATCGCGGTCGGCGTGAAGCTGTCCTCGCCCGGTCCGGTCATCTTCTGCCAGCGCCGCTGCGGCCTCGACGGCAGCCAGATCACGGTCTACAAGTTCCGCACGATGCGCGTGATGGAGGACGGCGACGAGGTCCCGCAGGCGCAGCGCGACGACTGCCGGGTGACGCGGTTCGGCGCGCTGCTGCGCCGCGCCTCGCTCGACGAGCTGCCGCAGCTCGTCAACGTCCTGCAGGGGCGCATGAGCATGGTCGGCCCGCGGCCGCACGCCCTCGCGCACAACGAGCGCTACCGCAAGCTCGTCAAGGGCTACATGGTGCGCCACAAGGTCCGCCCCGGCATCACCGGGCTCGCGCAGGTGCGCGGCTACCGCGGCGCGACCGAGACGGTGGAGAAGATGCGCAAGCGGGTCGAGGTCGACCTCGAATACCTGCGGCGCTGGTCGGTCTGGCTCGACCTGAAGATCCTGGTCCGGACCGTCCGCGTGGTGCTCGCGGGCGACCGCAACGCGTTCTGAGCCCCGCCCGGGATCGGACCCGGGCGCCCTGCCGCGGCGCTTGACGGGCGCGCGCGCTGCGGGTATAAGCCCCGCCACAGGATTCTCAGGTGAGCGAAGCTGCTCTGGTCAGTCGTTGCCGCGCCGTCCGCGCGCGGCGTCCCCCGGTCCAACGTCTCTTCCCTTGAAGTTCTGCCGCGCAGGCCGGGTCGCCTGCTTCCACCATCATCAATCGAGGAAAGCAAGACATGGCCACAGGCATCGTGAAATGGTTCAACGACGCGAAGGGCTTCGGCTTCATCAAGCCCGACGACGGCGGCGAGGACCTCTTCGCGCACTTCTCGCAGATCCAGGGCTCGGGCTTCAAGACGCTGAAGGAGAACCAGCGCGTCTCGTTCGAGGTCACGCAGGGCCCCAAGGGCAAGCAGGCCTCGGGCATCAAGCCCCTCTAGCGGCGGGGCCCGCGTAACGCGGGCCTGCCCTGGCCGCGCCGCGGCACGCGCCCTGCGCGGACCGCGCCGACTTCGGACGGGTCCTCAGCCGCCTTCGATCAGAACCCGCGCGAGTCGCGGGTGCGCGTCGATGAGGGTTGCGAAGTCGCTCTCCCTGCGCCCGCCCTTCGCCCGCACGATGGCGGCGAGCGCGCGCCGGTCCGCGGCGGGCCAGCGGGCGACGCCCGGGAGCGCGAGCACGAACGG
>JAGVSZ010000476.1 GCA_019137045.1 Betaproteobacteria bacterium | reverse complement strand
GGTCGAGAAGATCGCCGAGGGCGTGCGGCGCGCGATGAAGGACGCGGGCATCGACGATCCGAAGGACGTCCACTACGTCCAGACCAAGACGCCGCTCCTCACCATAGATTCGGTGCGCGACGCGCACGGGCGCGGCAAGTCGGTCGCGTGCGAGGTGCACGACTCGATGGGCGTCTCGAACGGCACGACCGCGCTCGGCATCGCGGTCGCGCTCGGCGAGGTGAAGTCGTACAGGGCCGAGGAGATCTGCAAGAATCTCGACCTCTATTCCTCGGTCGCCTCGTGCTCTTCGGGGGTCGAGCTGGACGCCGGCCAGATCGTGCTGATGGGCAACAAGGCGGGCGCGGGCGGCCGCTACCGCATCGGCCACGCCGTCATGCAGGACGCGATCGACATCGACGGGATCTACGCGGCGATCCGCAACGCCGGCCTCGACCTCCCCGAGCGCGCGCGCGCCGAGGACCTGAAGGGGCGGCTCGTCAACTGCTTCATGAAGTGCGAGGCCGACCACCGCGGGACGCTGCGCGGCCGCCGCCAGATCATGCTCGACGACTCCGACGTGCACCACCACCGCCACGCGAAGGCGGCGGTCGGCGGGGTCGCGGCGGCGGCGATCGGCGACCCGGCGGTGTTCGTCTCGGTGGACGCGATGCACCAGGGGCCGCAGGGCGGCGGGCCGGTGATCGCGATCGTCGAGCTGGGGGAGTAGGGCGAGGATGAACCCGGTGAACGGGGCGGCGGCGCTCGCTGCGACCCCGGCCGCCGCGCCCGCGGGCGCGGCGCACATCACCATCCGCGGGCTCTCCAAGCGCTTCCAGGGCGCGGTGATCTACGAGAATTTCGACTTCGACATCCCGCGCGGCGAGTTCCTCTCGATCTTCGGCCCGAACGGCTGCGGCAAGTCGACGCTGATCAACATCGTGGCCGGCCTGATCCCGGCCGACGCCGGCACGATCCTCTTCGGCGGCAAGACGCTGAAGGAGACCAAGATCGGCTACGTCTTCCAGAACTACCGCGAAGCGCTCTTCCCCTGGCTGCGCTCGGTCGACAACATCGAGTACCCGCTGAAGCTCGCGCGGCTGCCGCAGGCGGAGCGCCACGCCAGGGTCGAGCGCCTGGTCGCGCACCTCGGCGTGAAGATCGACCTGAAGCGCTACCCGTACGAGCTCTCCGGCGGCCAGCAGCAGCTGGTGTCGATCATGCGCGCGCTCGTGGTCGAGCCGGAGGTGCTGTTCCTCGACGAGCCGTTCTCGGCGCTCGACTACGAGATGACGCTGTTCATGCGCAGCCAGCTGCAGCGCATCTTCATGGAGACGCGGACCACGACCGTGCTCGTTTCGCACGACCTGGAGGAGGCGGTGTACCTCGCCGACCGCGTGCTGCTGCTCTCGCGCCGGCCGGCGCGGGTGGCCGATTTCCCGGCGATCGGGATGCCGCGCCCGCGCAACGACGAGACGCTGTCGGATCCCGCCTTCGTCGCCGTGAAGGGGCACTGCCTGGAGGTGTTCCAGCGCGAGGTGCGCAAGGGATGAGGCGCGACGCCCTTCTGCCGCTCGTGGGGGTCGCCGGCCTGGTCGCGGTGTGGTATCTCGCGGTGTGGACGCGCGTGGTCGACCCGGTGCTGCTGCCGCCGCCGGAGCAGGCGTTCGCGGCGCTGGTGAAGGGCATGGTGAGCGGCCGGCTCGGGCACGATTTCTGGCGCACCGTCGAGCGCACCGCCTACGCCACCGCGATCGCCGCGGTGATCGCGATCCCGCTCGGCATCCTGCTCGGCGCGAACGAGAAGACCTACCGCGCGCTCGAGTTCGTGATCGACTTCTTCCGCTCGACGCCGGCCTCGGCGATGTTCCCGCTGTTCCTGGTGATCTTCGGCGTCGGCGACAAGACCAAGATCCTGGTGGCGGCGTTCGGGGCGGCGCTGGTGATCCTGTTCAACGTCGCCTACGGCGTGATGAACGCGCGCAAGACGCGCCTGCTCGCGGCGAAGGTGATGGGCGCCTCGCGCGCGCGCGTGCTGACCGACGTGATGCTGCTCGAATCGCTGCCGCAGACCTTCGTGGGGCTGCGCAACGGCGTCTCGCTCGCGCTCGTGATCGTGGTGGTGGCGGAGATGTTCATCGGCTCGATCGACGGGCTCGGCTACCGCGTGTTCGAGGCCCAGCAGCTCTTCGACATGCCGGACATGTACGCCGCGATCTTCGCCGCGGGCGCGCTCGGCTACGGCCTCAACCTCGCCTTCCTGCTGGTCGAGAAGCGCTACGTGCACTGGTCGGGAAAGTAGCCATGCCGACCGTCTCGCGCGTCGTCGCCAACACCTACCGCGACTCGGTCGCGCTGATGCAGCTTGCGCTGCAGCTGCGCGCGCTGCCGGGGGTCGAGGAGGCGTCGCTGGTCATGGCGACCCCGGGCAATCTCGCGCTGCTGCGCGAGGTCGGGCTGCTCGCGGGCGAGGCGGCGGCGCGGCCGAGCGACCTCCTGATCGTCGTGCGCGCGAAGACGCAGGCGGCGGCAGAGGCCGCGGTCGCGCAGGCCCAGGCGCGGCTGCGCGAGAGCCCGGCGGCGGGCGCCGCGGGCGGCGGCCCGGCCGAGGCGGTC
>JAGVSZ010000175.1 GCA_019137045.1 Betaproteobacteria bacterium | reverse complement strand
GGCCGTCCTTCGCGAGCGTGATCCGCGCCGATTCCCAGGTGCTGCGGCTCGCCCGGTCCCCCGCGGCCGGCTCGAGGTCGGTCCCGTCGGCCGTCAGCCGGACCGGATCGACCGCGACCACCTCGTAGTCCGCGCGCGCGGCGAACGCCATCAGGAGACCGGTCACGCCGACGCGGATGCCCGGCAGGCTCGCGTCGGCGTCGAGGTCCCGGGTGAGGAAGAATCCGAGCCGCGCGAACCGCTCCCACCCGGCGCGGAAGCGCGCGAGGAACCCGCTCAGCGCCTGGGGCGAGTAGCGCGCGAGCGGCGGCGGCGGGTCGGCGCGCTGGTGCGCGACGAGCACGTACCGGCCCGCATTCGGATAGAGCTGCTGCACCGTGGGGAAATCCGGCCCGGAGAAGGGATAGAACACGGTCTCGCCGACCGGGTCCGCCAGCTCGGTGCGGGCCCACGCGCGCATCGGCGCGCCGATGCGGCGCTGGTATTCCTGCCAGCGCGCGGAGACTGCGCGGGCGTACGGCGCGATGAGCGGGCGCGCGAGCGGGCTCAGGCTCTGCGGCGCGGGCTCCAGGCCGGCCAGCACGCGCGCGGTCTCGGCGGAGTCGAGCGCCGCGACGGGCGTGAATGGCGCAAGCGCGAAGAGGCAGGCAGCCCACAGGGCCGCTCGCATGCCCCGCTGCCGGCCTGCTCCGCCCACTCGCGCCACGCTTCTTCCTCCCGGCGCAAGTGTCGCCCTGGCGCGGGTGAGGAAGCAACTCCCTTGCAGGCGTTCGGCGGGCCCGGCTGTCGACGATTCAACGCGCCATCAACAGGTCGTAGAGCGGCGCGGCGAGGGCCACGAGCCACTGTCCGCCGGCCGGATCGTGGGCGATGGCGACCATGATCAGCCGGCGCGCGCCGGATTCGACCAGCGCGCCGTCGGCGTGGAAGATCCGCCAGGTGCCGGTCTTGCGGAACAGCTTCGCCTCGGGCCGCGCCTCGAGACCGCGCACGAACTTGTTCCGGAACACCGGGTTGCCGAGGAGCTGCCGGATCGCCTCGGTGTGCGCCGCGTTCACGAGCCTGCCGGTCGCGAGCAGATAGTAGAAGCGCGCGACCTGGGTCGCGGTGGCGCCGTGGACGTGGTTGTGGATCGGGTCGCGCTGGTAGGCCGGTCCCTGCGCGTAGTCCTTGCCCAGCCAGAGCCCGCCGTTGTGCGCCGGGTCGTACAGCCGCAGGCGCGGCGACTGCAGCACGTCGAGCACGGTCTGGTGGCCGATCCGTTCGATCGCGCGCGTCGCCGCGGCGTTGTCCGAGTGCCGGATCATGCGCCGGATGTCCTCCGCGAGCGCCTCGTCGGGCTCCACGCCGGCCTCCTCCGCGCGGGCGTACGCCGCGAGCAGGACGGCGATCTTCGGCAGGCTGCTCGCGTACATCATCTGGTCGCCTCGCACCGCCGCGAAGCGCGGCCGGCGCGCATCGGTGATGTCGGCGATGGCGGCGGCGAACCGGTCCTGCGCGACCCGCGGCCAGAGCCCCTGCGCCCGGATCACCCGCTCCAGGCCGCGCTGGAGCGGCTGGTCCACGCAGTCGCGCAGCTCGGGGTATCCGTCCGCGCCGGCCGCGCACTCGGCCGGCGCGGCCGCGGGAAGCAGCAGAAGGAAGGCGGCGAGCGCGAGGGGCCGGAGCCGGATCACCGCGGCGGGGCGCGCCGGCAGCGCGGGAAGAAAGGGCCGCTCATGCCGGCCCTGGCCGCTCGGCCGCCCGCGCGGCGCTCACTTCACGATGTCGAGGTGCTCGATGCCCTTGGTGATGTCGCGGTTCTTCGCTTCCTTGGAGTGGAGCTTGATCGAGAGCCGCAGGTCGTTCACCGAGTCGGCGTTGCGCAGCGCGTCCTCGTAGCTGATGATGCCGTTGTCGTAGAGGTCGAAGAGGTGCTGGTCGAAGGTCTGCATGCCGAGCTCGCGCGAGCGCTTCATCAGCTCCTTGATCTCGTGCACCTCGCCCTTGAAGATGAGGTCGGCGACCAGCGGCGAGTTGAGCATCACCTCGACCGCGGCGATGCGGCCCTTGCCCTCCTTGAGCGGGATCAGGCGCTGCGAGATCATCCCGCGCAGGTTGAGCGACAGGTCCATCAGCAGCTGCGCGCGGCGCTCCTCGGGGAAGAAGTTGATGATCCGGTCGAGCGCCTGGTTGGCGCTGTTCGCGTGCAGGGTGGCGAGGCACAGGTGGCCGGTCTCGGCGAACGCGACCGCGTAGTCCATGGTCTCGCGGTCGCGCACCTCGCCCATCATGATGACGTCCGGCGCCTGGCGCAGGGTGTTCTTGAGCGCGTTGTCCCAGGACTCGGTGTCGACGCCGATCTCGCGCTGGGTGATGAGGCAGTTCGCGTGCGGGTGGACGTACTCGACCGGGTCCTCGATCGTGATGATGTGGCCGTACGAGTTCTGGTTGCGGTAGCCGATCATCGCCGCGAGCGAGGTCGACTTGCCCGAGCCGGTCGCGCCCACCATGATGACCAGCCCGCGCTTGGTCATCGCCACGTCCTTCAGCACCGGCGGCAGGTTCAGCTCCTCGAAGGTGGGGATCTTCGAGTTGATCGTGCGCAGCACCATGCCGATGTTGCCCATCTGCACGAACGCGCTGACGCGGAAGCGGCCGATGTTGGCGGGGCTGATCGCGAACTGGCACTCCTTGGTCGACTCGAACTCCGCCGCCTGGCGGTCGTTCATGACCGAGCGCACCAGCTCGGCGGTGTGCTGCGCCGAGAGCGGCTGCTGGGACACCGGCGTCATCTTGCCGTCCAGCTTGATCGCCGGCGGAAAGCCGACGGTGATGAACAGGTCGGAGGCCTTCTTGCCCACCATCAGGCGCAGCAGGTCGTAGATGAATTTCGTTGCCTGGTCGCGTTCCATCGTGGTCCCCTCTCGCGCTCCGCTCGTCTACCGGTGGCGGGTGCCGGCCATCTTACGCCCCGCCCGTGGCAGCGGGTAGCGCGGGCCCGGCCGCCCCGTCAACCGATGAAGTTGTCCTTGTTTGCCGCGCGCGCCCGCGCCTCGGCCACCTGCACCACCCCGCGCTTGACCAGCTCCTGCAGGTTCTGGTCGAGCGTCTGCATCCCGAACTGCTGGCCGGTCTGGATCGCGGAGTACATCTGCGCCACCTTGTTCTCGCGGATCAGGTTGCGGATCGCCGGCGTGCCGATCATGATCTCGTGCGCCGCCACCCGGCCCGAGCCGTCCTTGGTCTTGAGCAGGGTCTGGGAGATCACCGCGCGCAGCGACTCCGACAGCATCGCGCGCACCATCTCCTTCTCCGCCGCCGGGAACACGTCGACGATACGGTCGATCGTCTTCGCCGCCGAGCTCGTGTGCAGGGTGCCGAACACCAGGTGGCCGGTCTCGGCGCCGGTGAGCGCGAGGCGGATGGTCTCGAGGTCGCGCATCTCGCCGACCAGGATCACGTCCGGGTCCTCGCGCAGCGCCGAGCGCAGCGCGTTCGCGAACGAGAGCGTGTGCGGCCCCACCTCGCGCTGGTTGATCAGGCACTTCTTGGACTCGTGCACGAACTCGATCGGGTCCTCGATGGTGAGGATGTGCCCGTACTCGTTGTCGTTGATGTGGTTGACCATCGCCGCGAGCGTGGTCGACTTGCCCGACCCGGTCGGGCCGGTCACCAGCACGATGCCGCGCGGCTGGTCGGCGATGTCGGTGAAGATCTTGGGCGCGTTCAGCTCCTCGAGCGTCAGCACCTTGGTCGGGATGGTCCGCATCACCGCGGCCGCCCCGCGCTGCTGCACGAACGCGTTCACGCGGAAGCGCGCGAGCCCGGGAATCGCGAACGAGAAGTCGCACTCGAGGTTCTCCTCGTAGTGCTTGCGCTGCGCGTCGTTCATGATGTCGTAGATCATCCCGTGCACGTCCTTGTGCTCGAGCGCCGGGAGGTTGATGCGCCGCACGTCGCCGTGCACCCGGATCATCGGCGGCAGGCCGGCGGACAGGTGCAGGTCGGAGGCCTTGTTCTTGACGACGAAGGCGAGCAGCTCGGAGATGTCCATATAATCCTCTAGCGCTTCTGCAGGGTACGCCGCCAACCCATTGGCGCACAGGGGAAATCCGGCGCATTATGGACACAATCGAAAAACGCCTGCAAGCCGTAAAGTCGCGCATCGAGCGCGCCGCGCAGGCGGCCGGACGCGACCCCCGTGACATAGTTCTCGTCGCGGTCAGCAAGACGTTCCCGCCCGCCGCGGTGCGCGCCGCGCACGCCGCCGGACAGCGCGATTTCGGCGAGAACCACGCGCAGGAGGCGGCGGCGAAGTTCGACGCGCTCGCCGATCTCGCGCTCGCCTGGCACTTCATCGGACCGCTCCAGAGCAACAAGACGCGCCTGGTCGCCGAGCGCTGCGCGTGGGTGCACTCGATCGACCGGCTGAAGATCGCCGAGCGCTTGTCGGCGCAGCGGCCGGCGGCGCTGCCGCCGCTGCAGGCGTGCGTGCAGGTGAACGTGAGCGGCGAGGCCTCCAAGAGCGGCGTGCCGCCGGACGAGGCGGCGGGGCTCGCGCGCGCGGTCGCCGCCCTGCCGCGGCTGCGCCTGCGCGGCCTGATGGCCATTCCCGAGCCGACCGACGACGTCGCGCTCCAGCGCCGGCGCTTCGAGAGCCTGCGCGCGCTGAAGGAGCGGCTCGTCGCCGCGGGCCTCCCGCTCGACACCCTGTCGATGGGCATGTCCGACGACCTGGAGGCGGCGGTCGCCGCCGGCGCGACGATGGTGCGGGTCGGCAGCGCCATCTTCGGCGCGCGGCCGCGCGCGGCGCGCGCCGCCGGCTGAGCGCGGAGCGGGACGCCCTTTATCCGCGATAATCGCGCGATGCAGATCACCTTCGTCGGCGGCGGCAACATGGCCACGGCCCTGATCGGCGGCCTGGTGGCGAAGGGGTTCGCGCCGGCGTCGATCAAGGTGGTGGAGGTCCTCGCCGAGGCGCGCGCGCGGCTCGGGCAGGCCTTCGGCGTGGCGTGCTTCGAGCACGCGGACGCCGCCGCGCCGTTCGGCGACGTCGTCGTGCTCGCGGTGAAGCCGCAGCAGATGCGCGCGGCGGCGCAGGCGCTCGCGCGCGCGCTGCGCGGCGAGCTCGTGCTGTCGATCGCCGCCGGGATCCGCCTCGCCGACCTCGAGCGCTGGCTCGCCGGCCCCGCCCGGCTCGCGCGCTGCATGCCGAACACGCCGGCGCTGATCGGCGCGGGGATCACCGGGCTCTACGCCCGCCCCGAGGCGGGCGACGAAGGGCGCGCGCAGGCGCAGGCGATCCTGGAGGCGGTCGGCGAGGTGATCTGGGTGGACGACGAGGCGCTGCTCGACCCGGTGACCGCGGTGTCGGCGAGCGGCCCGGCGTACGTCTTCTACTTCATCGAAGCCCTCGAGCGGGCGGCGCGCGAGTTGGGCCTGGATGCCGCCGGCGCGCGCCGCATGGCGATCGGCACCTTCCGCGGCGCGGCGGAGCTCGCGGCGCGCGCGGCCGAGGGGCCTGCCACCCTGCGCGAGCGGGTCACCTCCAAGGGCGGCACCACCGAGCGCGCGCTCGCTGCGCTGCAGGCCGATCGCGTCGACGACGCGATCGTGCGCGCCGTGCGCGCGGCGAGCGAGCGGGCGCGCGAGCTCGGCGACGAGTTCGGACGGGAGTGAGGCGGGCCCGATGCTGGCGCAGATCCTCCAGTTTCTCATCCAGACCGTGTTCGGCCTGCTGATCTACCTCGTGCTGCTGCGCTTCTGGATGCAGGCGCTGCGCGCGCCGTTCCGCAACCCGGTCGGCCAGTTCGTGATCGCGCTCACCGACTGGGCGGTGCTGCCGCTGCGCCGGGTGATCCCGTCGTTCCGCGGGCTCGACCTCGCCACCCTCCTGCTCGCCTGGGTCCTGCAGCTCGCGATGCTCGTGCTGCTCTACGCCGCGGCGGCCGGGGGCATGGTCGGCGCCCCGGGCGTCGCGGTGCTGCTGCTCTCGCTGATCGAGCTGGTGCGGGCGAGCCTGCAGCTGCTGATGTTCGTGGTGATCATCCAGGTCGTGCTGAGCTGGGTGAGCCCCGGGCACCCGCTCGGGTTCGTGTTCGAGAGCCTGACGCGCCCCTTCTACGGCTTCTTCCGCCGCTTCGTCCCGCCGATCGGCAACATCGACCTGTCGCCGCTGTTCGTGCTGGTGATCGCGCAGGTGCTGCTGATCGTGCTCGACGGCGCGCCGCGCGCGCTGCTGCTCGGTGGCTGAGGCCGCCTGGGCGCGGCGCAGCGCGGACGGCTGGACGCTCGCGCTGCACGTGCAGCCGGGCGCGAAGCGCTCGGCGGTGGCGGGGCTCCACGGGGAGCGGCTCAAGATCCGCATCGCGGCGCCCGCGCTCGACGGGCGCGCGAACGACGCGCTGGCGGAGTTCCTGGCCGAGGCCCTCGGCGTCCCCAAGCGCAACGTCCGAGTCGCGACCGGCGCGCGCGCGCGCGACAAGCTCGTCGCGGTCGCCGGGGACTGCGACCCGGCGCGGCTCGCGGCCGCGCGCGAGCGCTAGCGCCAGGCCGCGCGCGGGCCATGTCGAAGCGCGTCGGACTCCTCGTCGGTCTCACCGTGGCGGCCATCGCGGCCGCCATCCTGTGCCCGCCGGTCCCGCAGGGCGAGGCGTACCACCGCTTCGCCGACCAGCGCGCCCTGCTCGGCGTCGCGAACTTCGCCGACGTGGCCTCGAACGCGGGCTTCGTGGTGGCCGCCGTCCTCGGTCTCGCCGCGGTCGCCGCGCCGCGCACCCGCTTCGAGCGCGCGGCTGAGCGCGTGCCGTACGCGTTCTTCTTCTCCGGGCTGCTGCTGACCGCCGCCGGCTCGGCCTACTACCACCTGGCGCCCGACAACGAGCGGCTCTACTGGGACCGCCTGCCGATGACGGTCGCGTTCATGTCGCTGGTCGCGACGCAGATCGTGGAGCGCGTCAGCCTGCGCGCGGGGCTCGCGCTGCTCGCGCCGATGCTGCTCGCGGGCGCCGCCACCGTGCAGTACTGGATCGCGACCGAGCGGGCGGGCGCCGGCAACGTCGTGCCCTACGGCGTGCTGCAGCTCTACGCGGTCGTGGTCGCGGCCGTCATCGCCTGGTCGCACCCGTCGCGCTACACGCGCGCCCGCGACATCTACTGGGTCTTCGCGGCGTACGTCGCGGCAAAGGCGTTCGAAGCGCTCGACGCCCGGATCTTCGACCTCGGCGGGATCGTGGGCGGCCATGCGCTCAAGCACCTCGCCGCCGCCGCGTCGGGGCTCATCGTCTGGAACATGCTGCGCCGGCGCGCGCCGGCCGGCGCGTAGCGGAAGTCGCGCCGGAAGCGGCCTCAGCCGCGCTCGCCGGCCGCCTCGTACCGCACGTCGCCCCGCACCAGGGTGTAGCGCACCACGCCCGCGAGCTCGTAGCCGAGATAGGGCGTGTTCTTCCCCTGGCTGCGCAGCGTCCCTGCGGCGACCCTGAAGTGCGCCGCGGGGTCGAAAACGCACACGTCGCCCGGCGCACCGACCCCGAGGTGCCCGCCGTCGATGCCGAGCACGCGGGCGGGCGAACCGGTGACCGCCGCGAGCGCCGCGGCGAGCGGCAGGTGCGCCTCCTCGCCCCACTTCAGCGCGAGCGGCAGCAGCAGCTCCAGCCCGGTCGCGCCCGGCTCCGACTCGCCGAACGGGGTCTGCTTCGCGTCCTCGTCGACCGGCGTGTGATCGGAGCACACCGCGTCGATCGTGCCGTCCGCGACGCCGGCGCGCAGCGCGTCGCGGTCGCGCCCGCCGCGAAACGGCGGCACGACGCGGGCGTGCGAGTCGAAGTAGCCGATGTCGAGGTCGGAGAGATGCAGGTGATGGACGGCGACGTCGCAGGTCACCGGCAGCCCGGCGCGCTTCGCGGCGCGCACCAGCGCCACGCCGTCGGCGCTGGACAGCCGGCACAGGTGCACGCGCGTCCCGGTGGCGCGCACGAGCTCGAGGATCGTCCCGACGGCGACCGTCTCGGCGATCGCGGGGATGCCCGGCAATCCGAGCCGGGTGGCGAAGGCGCCGTCGTGCGCGACGCCGTTGCGCGCGAGGTGGGCGTCCTCCGGGCGCAGCCAGACGGCGAAGCCGAACGTCGCGGCGTACTGGAGCGCGCGCCACAGCACCTGGGTGTCGGTGATCGGCGCGTTCGCCTGCGAGAACGCGACGCAGCCGTGCTCGGCGAGCTCCGCCATCTCGGTGAGCCGCTCGCCCTCGAGCTTCGCGGTCAGCGCGCCGACCGGGTACACCCTGGCCAGGTTCAGGCTGCGCGCCCGGCGCGTGAGCATCTCGACCAGGCCCGGCTCGTCGAGCGGCGGGTCGGTGTCGGGCGGGCACGCGAGGCTCGTCACCCCGCCGGCGACCGCCGCGAGCATCTCCGACTCGAGCGTCGCCTTGTACTCGAACCCGGGCTCGCGCAGGCGCGCGGCGAGGTCCACCAGGCCGGGCGCGACGACGAGCCCGGCCGCCTCGATCGTGCGGTCGGCGGCGAAGCCCTCGGGCGCGGCGCCGACCGCGACCACGCGGCCGTCGGCGAGGTAGAGGTCGCGCTGCGCGTCGACGCCGTGCCGCGGGTCGACGAGCCGCCCGCCGCGGATGCGGATGCGCGCGGCCATCGGCCTAGCTTCCCCCCAGGATCGACATCACCGCCATGCGCACCGCGATGCCGAAGGTGACCTGCGGGAGGATCACCGACTGCGCGCCGTCGGCCACCGCCGAGTCGATCTCGACCCCGCGGTTCATCGGCCCGGGATGCATCACGATCGCGTCGGGCCGCGCCAGCGCGAGCTTGTCCGGCGTGAGGCCGTAGTACTTGTTGAACTCCTGCGCCGAGGGCAGCAGCGGCCCGCGCATGCGCTCGTTCTGCAGCCGCAGCATGACGACCACGTCGGCGCCGGCGAGCCCCTTGCGCATGTCGTGGAACACGCGCACGCCCAGGCTCTCCACCCCGGCGGGGAGCAGCGTCTGCGGGCCGACCACGCGCACGTCGGGCGTCCCGAGGATGTTGAGCGCGTGCACGAGCGAGCGCGCGACGCGCGAGTGCAGGATGTCGCCCACGATCGCCACCGACAGCGCGGTGAAGTCCTTCTTGTAGTGGCGGATCGTGTAGGCGTCGAGCAGGCCCTGGGTGGGGTGCGCGTGGCGGCCGTCGCCGGCGTTGATCACGTGCTGGTGCGCGCCGGCGTGGCGCGCGATCAGGTGCGCGGCGCCGCTCTGCGCGTGCCGCACCACGAACATGTCGGCCTGCATCGCCGACAGGTTGTCCACGGTGTCGAGCAGGCTCTCGCCCTTGGAGGTCGACGACGTGCCGATGTTGAGGTTGATCACGTCGGCCGAGAGCCGCTTGGCGGCGATCTCGAAGGTCGTGCGGGTGCGCGTCGAGCTCTCGAAGAAGAGGTTGAACACGCTGATGCCGCGCAGCAGCGGCACCTTCTTCACCTCGCGCTCGGCGACGCTCACGAACGAGGCCGCGGTGTCGAGGATGTGGAGGATGATCGCGCGCGGCAGCCCCTCGAGCGTGAGCAGGTGCGCGAGCGCGCCGTTCGCGTCGAGCTGCGGGTTCGCGCTCACGTCAGGCGTCCAGCCGCAGGGCGAGGCGCCCGCCGGCGTCGCGGCCGAGCCGCAGCATGCTGCCCCCGGGCACGCCGAGCGCGGTGCCCACGAACTGCGGGCAGATCGGCAGCTCGCGCTCGCCGCGGTCGACCAGCGCGACCAGGCGGATCGACTCCGGGCGGCCGTAGTCGAAGAGCTCGTTCATCGCGGCGCGCACCGTGCGGCCGGTGTAGAGCACGTCGTCCACGAGCAGGAGGTGGCGCCCGCCGACGTCGAACGGGATCCTGCTCGCGCGCACCGACTTGTGCAGCCCGGTGGTGCGGTAGTCGTCGCGGTAGAACGAGATGTCGAGCGTCCCGAGCGGCAGCGCGAGCGCGAGCGCCCGGTGCAGGCGCTCGGCGAGCCAGGCCCCGCCGGTGTGGATGCCCACCATCCCGGTCTCCGGCGTGACGTGCGCGCGCAGCTGGCGCGCGAGGTCGGCGCAGAGCGCCTCGGCGTCAGGCAGCTGCATGGCGGTCGAGAAAGTCCTGCAGGATCGCCTGCGCGGCGAGCGGGTGCGCGAGGTCCTTGTGCGCGCGCCCGGCGCGGTTCAGCGCGCGCAGCCGCGCGCGCGCCTCGGCCGAGGTGAGGCGCTCGTCCACCAGCGCCACCGGCAGCCCGAAGCGCCCCTCGAGCTGGCGCGCGAAGCGCTGCGCGCGGCGCGTGAGGGCGTGCGGGGCGCCGTCCAGCCCGAGCGGGAGCCCGACGACGAGCCGCGCCGGCTGCCACTCCCCGATCAGCGCGGCGATCGCCGCGAAGCGCGCCGCGGCCGCGCGTTCGTCGATGGCGGCGAGCGGGTGGGCGACGCCGACGCCGGTCTCGCCGACGGCGACGCCGATGAAGCGCTCACCGAAGTCGAAGGCGAGCACCGTTCCCGCCCCGCTCATGCATGACCCGCCTCGTCCGAGAGCGACGCGTAGGAGACGCCGAGCCGCTCCATCGCGGCCGGCAGGCGCTCCTCGGCGGGCAGGTCGAAGATGAGCCCCTCGTCCGCCTCGACCGTCAGCCAGGCGTTCTGCAGGATCTCGTGCTCGAGCTGGCCCGCGGCCCAGCCCGCGTAGCCGAGCGTCACCAGGATCCGGTCCGGACCGCTGCCGTCGCCGACCGCTTCGAGGATGTCGCGCGAGGTGGTCAGCCCGATGCGGCTGCCCACCGGCAGGGTGGAGCTCCACGCCCCGCGCGGGACGTGCAGGACGAACCCGCGGTCGGTCTGCACCGGGCCGCCGAAGTACACCGGCAGCTCGCGCAGGGCGTTCGCCTTCAGCTCCAGGTTGAGGCGCTCGAACAGCGCCGCGAGCGTCATGTCGATCGGGCGGTTGACCACGACGCCGAGCGCGCCCTGCTCGTTGTGCTCGCAGATGAAGGTGAGCGTGCGCGCGAAGTGCGGGTCGACCATGCTCGGCATGGCGATCAGGAAGTGGTGGGTGAGATCGACGCGCCGCACGGTGACTATTGTAGCGCGGGCGGCGCGGCGGCCGGACGCGCGCG
>JAGVSZ010000044.1 GCA_019137045.1 Betaproteobacteria bacterium | reverse complement strand
TCGCGCACGCCAGGGTCGACGGCGACGGCAGCGCCGCCGGGTGGAACGACGCGCTGCGCGCCGGTGAACTGCTGATCTGGAGCGTCGCGCCGAAGATGCCCGAGGACATCGCGCGACTCGCGTCACTGCTGCCGCGGCTGATCCAGGGACTGATGAAGGGGCTCGCCGACGTCGGCATCGAGCAGGCCGATCGCGAGCGCTTCTTCAACGAACTGCTGCAGTGGCATACCCGCGCGATCCAGGATGCCAAGCTCAACGTCGCGCGGCCCAAGCCGGTCGTGCCGGCCGCCGTGCAGATGGCTCCGGACGGAACCATCCGATTCGAGGCACGCGCCGACTCCGGCGGCGCGCGCCCGGCGCTCGCGGGTGCCACGGCCGCCGCGGGTGGCAGCGGTGCCACGTTCGCGTCGGGTCGCGGCGAGTCCAGGGTCGACGCGTTGCAGCGCGGCGACCTGGTCGAGATCACGGAGCTCGACGGCAGCCGCCAGACGCTGCGGCTCGCGTGGATCAGCCCGAGCGCCAAGCTCTACGTGCTGACGCGGTTTCCCGACATCGGGCGCTCGCTGAGCCGCCGCGAGATCGTCAGCCTGTTCGAGTCGGGTCGCGCGCGCCGCACCGACAGCGAGAGCGCGCTCGATCGCGCGATCGAGGCGATTGCGCAGCCCGAGGCCGCCTGACCCCTGACGCGGCGCTCGCGCCACGTATCCGCTGACGCGTTTCTCCATTAGCATGCGGCGCATGAACCGGCGCCGGTGGCTCTCCCTGTCCCAGTGGCTGCTGCTCGTCGTGCTGGTGGCCGCGCCAGGCCTGCAGGCCTGCATCGCGCGCACGCCGCAGCCCGACTGGGTTTCGATCGACGCGCTGCCGCAGCAGGCGCGCGAGACGCTCGCGCGGATTCGCAGTGGCGGGCCTTTCCGCTACGACAAGGATGGCGCGGTGTTCTTCAACCGGGAAGGGCAGCTTCCGCGGCGCGAGCGCGGCTACTACACCGAATACACCGTGCCCACTCCAGGCGCCCGCAACCGCGGCGCCCGGCGTATCGTGGCGGGGGGTGATCCGCGCGCCTCCGGCGAGTACTACTACACCGACGATCACTACCGCAGCTTCCGCCGCATCAGGGAGTGAGTGCAATGGGCACGCTGAGCAACATCCCGCCGCACGCCGTGTTGCCGCTGTCCGCCTACGACCGGGATGCCCTCGAGCGCGCCGCCGAGCGTGCCGATCAACGCCTGCTGCGCGTCGACCTCGCGCCCGCGACCGACAAGCGCGGCGTACTGGCGGCGATCGCGAACGCCTTTTCGCTCCCCGCGCACTTCGGCCATAACCTGGACGCCCTGTACGACTGCGTGACAGACATGACGCCGCGCGTCGAGGCCGAGCAACCGGGCTTCCTGGTCATCCTCGAGAACATGCCCGATACCGCCGACTTCGGGCACGAGCAGCGCGAAGCGCTGCTCGACGTGTTCCGCGACGCGGCCGACTTCTTCTTCGACCGCAAGACCGCGTTTCGCGTGTTCTACTCGGTTCGCGCGGGCGGGTCGCGCCGCGCGGTGGCGGGCCCGGGCCGCCGCACCTAGAAATCGCCGGCGAGCGCCTGCAGCGCAGCGATCGCGGCGGGCCCGGCGGTCTCGGTGCGCAGCACCCGCGGACCCAGCCGCACTGCCCGGAAGCCGGCCGCGCAGGCTGCCTGCAGTTCGGGGGGGCTCAGCCCCGATTCGGGGCCGACGAGCAGGTCGATGGCGAACGAGCCTGCGATGCCCAGGTCGGCCAGTCGGGCAGTGCCTTCCGGTTCGAGGACGATTCGCGTGCGGCCGGGCGCCGGGGCGTTCCGCGCGAGCCAGCGGTCGAAGTCGACCGGGACGCCGAGCACGGGCAGCCGGTCTCGGCCGCACTGCATGCACGCGGCCTCGACGATCCGCGCCCAGTGCTCGTGCCGGCGCTCAAGCCGCTGCGCGTCCAGCCTGGCCTGCGTGCGCGCCGTCACGACCGGCTGGATCGCGTGGACGCCGAGTTCGACCGCCTTCTCCACCGTCCAGTCCATGCGCTCGGCCGCGCTGATGCCCTGCACGAGCGTGATCGCGAGCGGGCTCTCGGTGACGGCCGCGATCGGCGCCAGCAGGCGGACGGTGCAGGCCTTCGCGTCGGCGCGCTCGATGCGCGCGTCGAATCGAGTCCCGCTGCCGTCGAAGCACTCGACCGGTGCGCCTGCGGCCAGGCGAAGCACGCGCACCAGGTGGTGCGACTGCCGGGCGTCGAGGACGCGGATCGCCTCGTCGATCGGGGCCGGCCCGTTCGCCGCGGCGATCAGGATCCGCGGGCGCATCGCGGCCAGGGGCGGCGTCGGTCGGGGGCGCGCGTCAGCGCGCCTCTTGCGGCTCGTGCGCCTCTTGCGCGAGCGGCCGCGCCGCCCGGCCACTGCCGGCGCCAGGAACGAGCTCGCGGAAGAAATTCGGGAGCGCGAACAGCGCGCGGTGGATGTCGCCGTTGTAGTAGCGCAGGTCGGCGATGCCACGCTCGCCGAGCCGGCGCTCGGCCACGCGCGGCTCGAGCGCGAGCGGGTCGAGCGTGTCGGAGGCGCAGCACATGCCCCAGTAGGCGC
>JAGVSZ010000127.1 GCA_019137045.1 Betaproteobacteria bacterium | reverse complement strand
GTGATGCGCCTGCCGTCCATCTCCACCGCGTTCGCGCCCACAACGCGCGCCGTGCCGCGCAACAGCTTCGCGCCGGCCCTCTCGAGCAGGCCTTCGTACACCCGTTCGAGCCGCGCGATCTCCTTGTCCTTGTTCCCGATCAGGGTCGACCACGAAAACGAGGGCTCGCCCATCGTCCAGCCGTAGCCGCGCGCATCCTCGAAGTCCTCGCGGAAATGCGACGCGTAGACGAGCAGCTTCTTCGGCACGCAGCCGCGGATCACGCAGGTCCCGCCGGCGCGATGGTGCTCCGCGACGGCAACGCGCGCGCCGAGGCTCGCGGCGATGCGGCTCGCCCGCGTGCCGCCCGAGCCGGCGCCGATGACGAAGAGGTCGTAGTCGTAGGTGCTCACGTGGTTAGTCTCTCATCCCGCTGCCCAAATGGAAACGCCCCGCGAGCGGGGCGCTTCGGGGAGCGCGGCGCGCTCAGTTCTGGTCGAGGAAGCTCTTCAGGCGCTCCGAGCGCGAGGGGTGGCGCAGCTTCCTGAGCGCTTTCGCCTCGATCTGGCGGATGCGCTCGCGCGTGACGTCGAACTGCTTGCCGACCTCCTCCAGCGTGTGGTCGGTGTTCATCTCGATGCCGAAGCGCATGCGCAGCACCTTCGCCTCGCGCGGGGTGAGCGAGTCCAGCACGTGCTTGGTGACCTCGCGCAGGCTCGCGTACATCGCCGCGTCCGAGGGCGCGAGCGTCGAGTTGTCCTCGATGAAGTCGCCCAGGTGCGAATCGTCGTCGTCGCCGATCGGCGTCTCCATCGAGATCGGCTCCTTGGAGATCTTGAGGATCTTGCGGATCTTGTCCTCGGGCATCTCCATCTTCAGCGCGAGCGTGGCCGGATCGGGCTCCTGCCCGGTCTCCTGCAGGATCTGCCGGCTGATCCGGTTCATCTTGTTGATCGTCTCGATCATGTGCACCGGGATGCGGATGGTGCGCGCCTGGTCGGCGATCGAGCGGGTGATCGCCTGCCGGATCCACCAGGTGGCGTAGGTCGAGAACTTGTACCCGCGCCGGTACTCGAACTTGTCCACCGCCTTCATCAGGCCGATGTTTCCCTCCTGGATCAGG
This sequence comes from Betaproteobacteria bacterium, assembly GCA_019137045.1. Classification (GTDB taxonomy): domain Bacteria; phylum Pseudomonadota; class Gammaproteobacteria; order Burkholderiales; family SG8-39; genus JAGVSZ01. Next base: position 1,511 of record JAGVSZ010000127.1, on the reverse strand, counting down.
TCGAGGAACTGCAGCCCGCGGTTGGTGTACTTCTTCGCGATCGAGATCACCAGGCGCAGGTTGGCCTCGGTCATCTCGCGCTTCGCGCGCCGCGCCTTCGCCTCGCCGGTGGACATCTGCTTGTTGATGTCCTTGAGGTCCTTGAGCGGGATGCCGATTCTCTTCTGGATGTCGCCGAGCTTGGAGATCTCCTCGAGGATGTCGGGCTCGTAGCGCGCGAGCTGCGTGCTGTAGCCGTGCTCGGCGGCGATCTCGTTCCTGATCCAGCGCTGGCTCGTCTCGCTGCCCGGGAACACCTTTATGAAGTGCGGGCGCGGCATGCCGCCCTTCTCGACGCAGAAGTTCTGGATCTTGCGCTCGTGCCGGCGCACGGTGTCCACCATGCCGCGCACGTTGTCGCACAGCCGCTCGATGATGCGCGCGTTGAAGCGGATCGCCATCAGCTCGGCGGAAATCTGCTCGCGGACCTTGATGTACTCCTTGGAGCGGTGGCCGAACTTGACGAGCGCGACCTTGAGCTTCTCGTTGAAGCGGTGGATCTTCGCGAAGCGGTCGAGCGCGTCCTCCTTGAGCTGCAGCAGGCTCGCGGTGATCGCGGCGTTCTGGGCCTCTTCGTCCTCTTCCTCCTCCTCGTCCTCCTCGACCTCGGGCTCCTCCGCCATCTCCTGCGGCGGCTGGTCCTTGGCGTTGGGGTCGATGAGGCCGTCCACCACCTCGTCGATGCGCATCTCGTCGCGCTTCACCTTGTCGGCGAGGTCGAGGATCTCGACGATCGTGGTCGGCAGCGCCGAGATCGCCATGATCATCTGCTTGAGGCCGTCCTCGATGCGCTTGGCGATCTCGATCTCGCCCTCGCGCGTCAGCAGCTCCACCGAGCCCATCTCGCGCATGTACATCCGCACCGGGTCGGTGGTGCGCCCGAACTCCGGGTCGACGGTGGCGAGCGCGGCCTCGGCCTCCTCCTCGGCGTCCTCGTCCTGCACCGCGGCGGGGGTCGCCTCGCTCATGAGCAGCGTCTCGCTGTCCGGTGCCTCGTCGAACACCTGGATGCCCATGTCGTTGAAGGTCGAGATCATCGACTCGATCTGCTCCGCGTCGACGACGTCGGGCAGGTGGTCGTTGATCTCGGCGTAGGTGAGGTAGCTCCGCTCCTTGCCGAGCTTGATCAGGTTCTTCAGGCGCATGCGCCGCGCCTCGGCGTCCTCGGGGCGCTGCGCGGCGCGCTCCAGGAGCGCGCGCTCGGCCTCGCGCGCCTTCGCGCGGCTGACCTTCAGCTTCGGGATCGCCTCGCCCTTGGCCGGCGACAGGAGCTTGCCCTTCAGCGCCTCCTTGACCTTGGCCGGAAGCTGCTGCTCTTTGCCGGGCTTCGCCTGCGGCGCGCCGGCCTTCGCCGGTGCCGCGCCCTTCGCCGGTGCGGCGCCCTTTGCCGGTGCCGCGCCCTTCGCCGGTGCCACAGCCTTCCCGGTTGCCGCACCTTTCGCAGGTGCAGCAGCCTTCGCCTTCGGCGCGAG
>JAGVSZ010000377.1 GCA_019137045.1 Betaproteobacteria bacterium | reverse complement strand
CGGAGAACGCGATCGCGAACTGCGGCCAGCGCCGGCTCGCGCGTGCGGCGTAGGCGATCGGCCCCTCGTGGGGCATGCGCGGCAGGCCGGCGCGCTCGAGCCGCGCGCACGCCTCGTTACAGAGCGCCGGTGAGCGCTCCCGACGCGTGCGCGCGACACCCGTGAGCGCGAGCGTGATCCCGGCCCAGCCGAGCGCCAGCGCCCCCGCGATCGCGGCGAGCTGCCAGCCGGCGTAGCGGTCGAGCGAGAGGTCGCGCCACAGCTCGCGCTGGCGGTCGCGGTTGAAGCCGACGACGTCGCGCCGCCACGCATGGTTGACCGAGTCGAACGTGAGCTGGAGGTCCTTGAGCCATCCGGCGTCGAGGCGCGCGAACAGCGGGACCGGCTCGTCGGCCGCGACGGCGCGGGACAGCCCGATCTCGATGCGCGACGGGGCGACGGCGGCGGTCGGGTCGATCCTCCGCCACGCTCCGTCCACGAGCACCTCGGTCCAGGCGTGCGCGTCGGACTGGCGCACGATCAGGTAGCCGCCGCGCGGGTTGATCTCGCCGCCCTGGTAGCCGGTCACGACGCGGGCCGGGATGCCGGCCGCCCGCATCATCACGGCGAACGCGCCGGCGTAGTGCTCGCAGAAGCCGCGCCGCGTGTCGAAGAGGAAGCCGTCGACCGGGTCGCGGTCGAGGAGCGGCGGCGTCAGCGTGTAGACGAACGCCTCGTCGCGGAACCACGCGAGCGCAGCGGCGACGAGCTGCCGGTCGCCCGGGTAGCGCGCCCGGAGCTCGCGCGCGAACGCGACGGTCCGCGGATTCGAGCGCGGCGGCAGCCGCAGCGCGTCGCGGCCGTCGTCGTCGTCGACCGCCGGGTACGCGTCGCGCAGCACCGAGAGCTGTTCGTACTGGATCACCTGCGTGACCGGCGCGCGCGCGATGAGCTGCTGGTCGCGCGTGAGCATCGCGTAGGCGGCGGCCGTCGGCGACCCGGCATCGTCGGCGGCCGGGCGCGGCAGGCTCGCCGGCAGGTCGAGCGCGAAGAGCCACGGCTTCCCGTGCGGCTCGAGGGTGACCGAATAGGTGATGCCGCCCGCGCGCCACGGCGTTAGCACGCCGGCGCCCGGCCGCGGGAACGCCGACCACTCGCGCCCGTCGAAGCGCGTGAGCACGGGCCCGCGCCAGTAGCGCTGCGCGGGCGGAGGCAGCAGTCCGTCGAAGTCCACGCGGAACGCGACCGCGTCGGACAGCGACAGCTCGCTGATCGTGCCCGGCGCCATCGTGTCGGACAGCCCGGTCCTCGCCCCCGCGTCGGCCGGCACGCCCCACAGCGGCGCGCCGATGCGCGGGAACAGCACGAACAGGAGCGCCGCGATCGGGATGCCCTGCAGGATCATCAGGCCGGTGCGCTTGAGCGCGGCGGCGGGCGACCTTGCCGCCGGGGTCCCGGGCTTGCGCGCCAGCGCGTCGAGCGTCGCGCCCAGCACGAGCAGCGCAGGGAGCGTCGCCAGCGCGGCGAACGGCGACTGGCTGCGGAAGAACGGCGTAACGAGCAGGAACGAAGCGAGCGCGACCAGCAGCGTGCCGTCGCGCACCGTGCGCGTCTCGAGGAACTTGATGCCGACGAGAATGAACAGGAACGCGACCGACGGGTCGCGGCCGAGCAGGTAGCCGTACGACGCGCGCACGGCGAGCGCGGAAGCGATCGCGAACAGCACGAGCGTCCACGAGGGGATGCGGGCGGGAGGCGCATCGGGCCTCTGGCGGTCGCGGCGCATCAGCGCGAAGCGCAGTCCCACCAGCGCCAGGCCGAAGGCCGCGATCCACAGAGGCAGGTGCGGCGCCTGCGGCAGCTGCGCGCAGACGATCAGCGCGCCGAGCCAGCCGGTCTGCCTCGCGTCGAGCGGGTGCGCCGGAGGACGCGCGCGGCGTCCTTCGCTCCGGGTGCCGGCGGCGGCGGTCACGGCGCCGTCTCCGCCGGGAACGTCGCAAGCAGCGTGAGCGCCGTGCGGCGGTGGTCGCGGTCCTGGCCGACCGGCAGCATCGCGCCGGGCACGCGCAGCGAGAACGGACGCGCGGCGCGCTCGGCCGCGAGCACCCATGCGGTGAGGCGCGAGAGGCGCGTCTCGGCGTCCAGCGCGGCGGGCAGGCTCGCCCACTCGAGCGCGAGCGGGCCGCCGCCGCCCGCGCCGTCGAACTCCTTCGTGTACCAGCCCGCGCCCCGCGCGACCGCCTTCCACGCGACGCGCTGCGGCGCGTCGCCCGGCTGGTAGTCGCGCAGGCCCGAGAACTCGGACTCCTCGCCCAATCCCGGCGCGGTGACGTCGTGGCCGTGCGCGCCGCGCGGCAGCGGGGGCGCCCCGGGCTCGGGTTCGGGATAGACGATCCCGGCGAGCGGAAAGTGCACGTACGACCACGCGCGCCAGAGCCCGAGCGGCTGCGTCGACGCGAGCGTCACGCGTCCGAGCGCGAGTCGGCCTCGCGACGAAGCGGAGCGCTCGAGGCGCAGCACGACGGACGTGCCGGCCGGCAGGTCGGCGACCGGCGCGTCGGTCCCCTCGGCGCGGACCTCGATCGACTCGCGCGTGCGCTCGCCGCCGTTCGCGGAGAGCGTGAACGCGATGCGGCCGCCGGC
>JAGVSZ010000030.1 GCA_019137045.1 Betaproteobacteria bacterium | reverse complement strand
GAGGTGCGGGCGGGCGCGGCTGCCCTGAGCGACCTCGAGCGCGAGGGTCGTGAGGTGCGCGCACTCGACGTAGTCGTTCAGGTCGGACGGCGAGAGGGTGAGAGCTCCGGCGACGGCGCGCATGGTTGCGGAGTATCGCCGGGGGACGGAGCGGAGAGAAGGAAGTCTTCACCCCTCGCGGGTTCGCACGGTCGCGGCCGCGAGCCCTTCGCTCCGCGATCTCACATCGCTCGCGGGAGCCTCTTGAGCGCTTCGGCCGCGCCGATGATGGGGATGCTCTGGTAGCTCTTCAGGTTCCGAATGCGGTGGTCGCCGGACACGATCATCTGCGCCTCCGCAGCCAGGGCGCAGGCGAGCACTTGATCGTCATCGGGGTCGCCGGCAACCGTCGGACCGATCTCCGCGGGGATGACGAGCCTGGCGAGCTCGCGCGAAGTCGACGACGAGTTCGACGGCGGAGACTCCGGCAGCGCGCAGATGGGGCAAGAACCGCTCGCGTGCGATGACCTCGGCGAGCTCGGCTACGAGCGCGGTGCTGCTGTAGAGCGTGATGCGCGTTTCGCGTGCTGCGTCGAGCAGTTGCCGCGGCGGGCCGCGCCACAGCAACCCCGAGACAATCGTGTTCGTGTCAAGGACGACCCGCACCGCGGCGTTCCCGCCGCTCGCGGCGCGCGGCACCGATCTCGGCCTGGACTTCCTCCTCGCTCATCGGCGGGATCTGCAGTGCCGCGAGCCTTGCCATGGCGTCGCCGAGGCGAGCGGCCGCGGCGTCGCGAGCATCCTCGTCCCGGGCACGCAGGAAGTCCACAAAATCCTCGACCTCCGCGATCCGCTCGGGCGGCAACTCCTTCAGCTTCTCGATCAGCGTCTGCGGGTCGCGCGTGTTCATCGGCTGGGTCTCGCTCCGTGTGCCTGCCAGTCTACCGCTCCTTCTGCGCGCACGCCTGGCCCGCGAGTATGTTCGTCTGCTCCCGCTCGTTCAGCTCGGCCTGCGTGCGGACGTGCGCGGGGAGGAGGCCCGCGGTCTCGTCGGCCGACTCGGCGCGCCGCGTCCGCGACGGGCGGCCCAGTCGCCCCGCCCGCTCCGGACGAGCGCGAGGCTCGGCGGCTCCGATCAGCGATGCCGGACGCCCCGGCGCGCCATGTAGAGCGCGAAGAGTGCCGCATCGCGTAGCGCTCGCCGGTCGGCGGCATCCAGACCGATCGGGTCGAACCTGTAGCGCAGGTGCAGCTGCAACGCGCGCTCGAACTGGGCACGCCTCGCCTCGTCAAGGCCGGTGGCCGCGCGCCCGCCCCAAGCCGCCAGCGTCTCCGCTGGAGCGCGCGGAACGCCTCGGCTCGCGACAGCCCGCTCGACCACATAGAACTCGGAATCCACTCCCGGATACGAGGGGGCGGCATGCGTCCTGGACTCGTGTCGCCCCCGACGCGCGCGCTTACCGCGGACGATCCGCCACCCGAGCACCGCGACCAGCACGCCGAGCAACCACAACCAGGCCTCGCCCGCCTCGACCCCCGTCCGCTGCGCCCATCTGTAGCTCGCCCATCTAAAGAAATCAGCCAGCTTCTGCCACGCCGGCGCGAGCCGTGCCTCCTCGGCGAACCAGATCGGTGGCGTGGTATCCACGTCAATCCATCGATCCCCGACCCACGCGCGCGTCCACGCGTGCGCGTGGCGGGCGCGCACCACGTATGCACCCTCCAACTCGCTGTACTCCATCATCGCGAACCCCGTCGCGTACCGCGCTGGAATCCCCGCAGCACGCAGCAGCAGCGTCGTCGCCGCGGCGAAGTACTCGCAGTGCCCGCTCTTCGAGCGCTGGAGGAAGTCCGCCAGCGCCGTGGTCCCGCGCGGCGTAGCCGCCTCCCGGTACGTCGAATACGAGAACGCACCGAAGTGCCGCGCCACCCGTCGAACCGCCTCGTCCGCCGGCACGCTGCGCAGCTCGAGCTCCGCCGCGAGCACCTCGATCGCCGCGCGCTCCGCCGGAGGCAACGTGACGTCCTCGTCGCCAGGCGGTGCCCCCCCGACCATCCCATCGCTGCGCACCGCGACGTACCGCGCCCAGTCGCCGCCCAGGTCGGCCTGGACCGCGCCCAGGGCGTTCCGCTTGACCTCGGTCGCATGCATCTCGGCGATCCGCACCGTGTCCCCCGGCAGGGCGAGCAGCGCCTTGCCGTTCTCGAGTCGCGTGGCGATGCGCACGCTCGAGTCGGGCGTCCCGTCCGCGAGCACCCACGTCGTACCGTCCGGCTGCGCGGCGACGCGCGTCATCGGCGCCTTGCGCGCGTGCCACGTCGTCCCGGTGTAGCTCGTGAAGCTCGCGCGGTGCAGGAGCTTGAGCTTCGCCGCGGCCTGCGGGTCCGCGTAGACGCGCAGGACGATCGTGTCCAGCGTCTTCAGCCGGCCGATCGAGCCGATGTCGGTCGAGCTGCGGTACGGGTCGGCGTTCATGCCGCGCAGGTTCCACTCCGCCGCCCAGTCCTCGAGCGAGGCCTGCAGCTGCCCGAGCCCGGCCTGGCCGGCGTAGCCGGCGGCCGCCGCGAGGGCGAGGGCGCCGAGCCACGCGCCGAGTCGCGCGTGCGCGGGCCGCGCGGCGAGCAGCGCCCACGACGCGAGGAGGAC
>JAGVSZ010000455.1 GCA_019137045.1 Betaproteobacteria bacterium | reverse complement strand
CAGAGATCAAGGGCTGGGACCGGCGCGCGTACACCGCCCGCGCCGAGCGGCTGCTCGAGCAGGTGGGGCTCGCCGGATTTGGCCAGAAGTATCCGTCGGAACTGTCGGGCGGAATGAAGCAGCGCGTGGCGCTCGCGCGGGCGCTGATCCAGGAGCCGGGACTGCTCCTGATGGACGAGCCGTTCGGCGCGCTCGACGCGCTCACGCGCGAGCAGATGATCATGGACCTGCAGGCGATGTGGCTCGACGTGCGCAACACTGTGATCTTCATCACCCACGACATTGCCGAGGCGGTCTTTCTCGCCGATCGCGTGCTCGTGATGTCGCCGCGACCGGGGCGGATCGACCTTGATCTGCGGGTGGACATTGCCCGGCCGCGGCGCTGGCACATCCACTCGGACCCGGCGTTTCTGGAGTACACCGGGCGCATTCGCGCCGAGTTCGAGAAACGCGGCGTTCTGCGCGAGCGCTGATCCGGCGCGGCCATGCGGGCTCGGTCCCCGCGGTCGCGATCGCGTTCGTGGACATCGGCAGTGACCGGGTCGGACTTGTGCCGCGTTCCTCCCTGCGGTTGATTCGGGCGAGCGACCCCCCGTGCTGCGGTGCCAACCAGGCCCGCCGGATCCGGGTTGCGCGTCCTGTGCGCGGCGCGAGTCAGCCGCCGCGCAGGATCGCGTCGGCTGCCTTCTCGGCCATCATTACAGCGGTGAGATTGGTGTTCGCGCGCGGGATCTCGGGGATGATCGATGCGTCCACAACCCGCAGGTTTCCGACGCCGAGGACGCGGCAGGCGGGATCGACTACCGTCCGCGGATCGCCGGCGCGACCCATGCGGCAGGTTCCGACCGGGTGAAAGAATCCGGTCGCGCGCGCGCGGATCCAGGACGTTCGCATCGCGGCGTCCGCGGCGAGCGCGCCGAGATCGATGCCGCCGCCGAACACCGTGCGCACCATTCGCCGGCGCAGCGATGGGGCGCAATCGAGGAGCGTGAGCAGCAGCCCCGCACGCACCCTGTTTACCGTCGACAGGCGGTTCAGACGTCGAACCGAGTCGGAGAATCCGGCCGGGAAGACCTCGTGCACCAGCGGGCCGACGGCGGGCGCCGCGACGAGCTCGCATGCGAGGATGACAGCCTCGTGCATGCGGCGCAGATCGCGTGCGTCGGCCAGCAGGTCGAATGCAACCGCCAGGGGCTTCGCCGCATCCGGATCGGACAGTGCCACGCGACCGCGCGAGTAGGGCTTGTAGAGGCAGCACAGCAGCGCACCGATGCGCCGCCCGAGCGCGTGCCACGAAACCTTGTTCTGCACGGCGATGTAGAGGTCGTGCGCAGAGCTTCCGGGCTCGCCGGACGTCAAGCGCAGCGCCATGTTGATCGCTGCGCGCAGCGAATCCGGCTGGCGCGCCTGGGGCCGCAGCAGGGCCGCGATGGCGACGACCGGGTGATCGTGCAGGTTCTCCCCGACGCCCGGTAAGTCCGATTGCACCCGGATGCCGAGACGCTGCAGCGCGGCGCCGGAACCGATCCCCGAGCGCAGCAGCAACGCAGGGGACTGCAGTGCGCCGGCGGCGACGATGATCTCGCGCCCGCGGATCTGCTCTTCGCGTGTGCCGCGCCGCACGACGACGCCGGTCGCACGGCTCCCGTCGAACGTGATCCGGACTGCCTGCGCGCGGTCGATGATCGCCAGATTGGGACGGGCCCGCGCCGACCGGTCGAGGTAGGCCATCGCGGTCGATACGCGACCGTCCGCCGTGTTGCTCATCGGGACCCGCGCGATGCCGTCGGCCGGTGCGCCGTTCATGTCGTCGACGAGATGCAATCCCCGCTCCGCCGCCGCCGCTGCCACCGCGCGGACGAACGGCGGCCAGTCTTCCCGCCGGTGGCGGCGGATCGGGATCGGGCCGCCGTCCCCGTGGAGCGGGCCGCCGAAATCCAGGTCGCGTTCGAGTCGCCGGAAGTACGGCAATACGTCGTCCCAGCCCCAGCCGGCGGCGCCGTCGCGCGCCCAGGCCTCGTAGTCGTCCGGTACGCCGCGCAGGGCCACCATCGCATTGATGCTCGACCCGCCGCCGATGAGACGAGCCTGTTCGTAGAAGCGCGGTTTCGCCGCGGCGTGCCAGCGGACGGTGAGATCCGGCCACAGATTGTGCGGCTCGTAAACGGAGAGGTGGTATGGATCGCGGACGGTGGCAGGCTCGGTGCCCGGAGGGTAGTCGCCGCCTGCTTCGAGGAGCAGTACGCGGTTCCCCGCCGCCGCGGACAGCCTGCCGGCGAGCACCGCACCCGACGAGCCACCGCCCACGATCACGTAGTCCCACTCCGCGGGCATGAGGGATCGGGCGCCGGATCCTGCCGCTGCGCTACGAATCGGGCCGCAGGTAGCGCTCGAGATCGACCGGCGGATACACGACCTTGACGTAGCGCTGGTGCTTCTCGCGCGGCAGCGTCGCGTCGATGATTACCTTCGCGAGCACGCCGTGCGCAGCCACAGCCGCGAGCGCGACGTGGCGCACCGCGCTGGACTGAGCCAATCCCGAAACCGCTTCCCGCCCCATACACGCGTTGGTGAAGCATCTCTGCCTGTGGGGCGTCGACCACAGCCACAAGAAGCTGTCCCTTCCC
>JAGVSZ010000135.1 GCA_019137045.1 Betaproteobacteria bacterium | reverse complement strand
TCTCGCGCATCTGCACCGCGGCCCCGTCGTTGAGGAGGTCGCTGTCGCCGATCAGGACCACGGTGTTCTCGCCCTTCGCTTCCTGCAGCGCCGGCGCGGGGTCGGGCGCGGGCGGCTTGCCCTTGCCGTCGTCCCTGCGCGCCGGCCAGCCGTCCGGGAACGCGGTCTTGAAGCGGCCGCTCAGGCGCACGCCGAGCGCGAGCTCCTTCCCGTCGGGTTTGAAGTTGCGCACCGCCTCCTCGCCCCGCTTCATCGCGTCGGCGTTGGCCACCAGGTTCACCAGCGGCGAGGTGTGCATGAGCGTGGTCTGGGTCAGGCCCGCGGCCGGCGTCCCGGTGAACACGCCGGCGAACGCCATGACCACCGTGCCGAGCGAGCCGGTCACGACGTCGTCGGGGTTGAGGGCGCCCGCGTCGAGCTGGATCACGGTCGGCACGGCGCGCGGCCCCGCGCCCGCCATGTACTTCATGTCGAGCACCACCTTGTCCGCGCTGAACGCGAGCCCCCAGCCCTTGAGCAGCGCCTCCAGGTTCGACGAGCTCGGTCCCATCGCCGCCATCGGTCCGGGCTGCTGGTCGAAGTACGCGTACGGATCGAGGAAGACCACCAGCTTGCCGCCGCGCAGGACGAACTGATCGAGGGCGAACTGCGCCTGCTCGGTGATGTTCTTGGGATGGATCACGAAGAGGGTGCCGATGCCGTCCTCGATCCGGTCGGCGTCCATGCCGACGCGCTTGACGTCGAAGTCGCGCTGCAGCTCGAGGATGAAGACCTGCGGGTCCGACCCCTGCATGCCGAACATCGGGTTGCCCGGCATGCCGAACACCGGCAGCCCGCTCATCACGCCGATGACCGGCTTGTCGGCCTTGGTCACGCGCCCGATCGCGCGCACGAGGTCGTACTCGAGCAGCCGCTCGCGCTCGGGCGCGAGCGCCGGCAGCGCCACCTTCTGGTCGGCCTGGCTCACCGCGAGCCCGAGGTAGAACTTCTCTCCCGAAGGCGCGACCTGGGCCTCGACCCCGTCCACGTTGGCCGAGTCCTCGGCGTCGGAGTCGGGCTGCGGGTTGAGCTTCTCGATCTGCACCTTGCCGCCCGAGGCCGCGCGGAACTCCCGCAGCAGGTCCTCCACGCGCGCGGCGTAGGCGCGCGTCGGCACCGGCACGTTCTCGTCGCCGGCGTTGAAGTAGAAGCGCACCCGCACCGGCGCCTCGAGCTTGCCGAGCACCTTGCGGGTCCCGTCGGACAGGGTGTAGATGCGCCCTTCGGTCAGGTCGACGCGCGCCGGCACCGCACCGAGGATGAAGTTGAGCGCGATCACGCCGGCGAGCACGGCGAGCACGCCTCCGAGCGAGTAGACCCAGCGTCCGGTGTTCGGCTTCATGTGCACCCTATCCCGCGCGCTGGCCGCGCAGCACGACCCCGGTCACGAACAGCGCGAACCCGATCACCGAGGCGAAGAACACGACGTCGCGCGAGTCGAGCACGCCCTTCTGGAAGCCCTCGAAGTGCGTGAGCACGCTGAACGCGGCCACCGCCTCCACCAGCCACGGCGGGGCCCAGCGCGCGAGGAGGTCGGTGACCGGCGGGAAGCCGACCAGCACCAGCGCGAGGCAGACCACCAGCGCGACGATGAAGCTCACCACCTGGTTGCGCGTCATCGCCGAGGTCGCGGAGCTGACCGCGAGGTAGGCCCCCGCGAGCAGCAGGCTGCCCACGTAGCCGGCCACGATCACGCCGTTGTCCGGATCGCCCAGGACGTTCACCGTGAGCCACACCGGGAAGGTGAGCGCGAGCGCGATCGCGAGGAAGAGCCACGAGGCGAGGAACTTGCCGGCGATCGCCTGCCAGGTGGTGATCGGGAAGGTGAGCAGCAGCTCCATCGTGCCGCTGCGCCGCTCCTCCGACCACAGCCGCATCCCGACCGCCGGGACGAGGAAGAGAAACAGCCACGGCATCCACATGAAGAACGCGCCGAGCGAGGCCTCGCCGCGGTCGAAGAACGCGCCGAAGGTGAAGGTGAAGAACCCGGCGAGGAGCAGAAAGATCACGATGAAGACGTAGGCGACCGGCGAGTCGAAGTACGCGGCGAGCTCGCGCTTGGCCACCGTCCAGACGCGCGACCGGGCGCTCATGCCGCCACCCTCTCCGGCGCGGGCGCGGCCGGCTCGCGCGCGGTGTCCGGCCGCGTGATCGCGCGGAACACGTCGTCCAGCCGCCCCTCCTCGGTGTGCAGCTCCGCGATCGTCCAGCTCCAGCGGCTCATGATCGCCTGCGCAAGCTGCGCCGCGAACGCCGCCTGCCGCTGCGCCTGGTCGGGGAAGGCGCGCACCGCGACGGCGCCGCCCTCGTCCGACACGATCTCGACGCGCGCGACGCCGGGCAGCTTCGCCAGCGCCTCGCGCGCCGCCTCCGCCTGCGGACCGCGCAGCGCGAGGCGCACGGCGCCCGCGCGGTCCGAGCGCGCCTTCAGCTCGGCCGGCGTGCCGTTGGCCACGATGCGCCCGCGGTCGATGATGATCGCGCGCGAGCACGCCGCCTCCACCTCCTCCAGGATGTGCGTGGAGAACACGATCGCCTTGTCCGCGCCCATGCGCCGGATGAGCGAGCGCACCTCGTGCTTCTGGTTGGGGTCGAGGCCGTCGGTAGGTTCGTCCAGGATGAGCACCTCGGGGTCGTGGATCAGCGCCTGCGCGAGGCAGGTGCGGTGGCGGAACCCCTTCGACAGGGTGTCGATCGACTGGTGCAGCACCGACTCGAGGAAGCAGGTCTCGACCGCCTTCGCCACCGCGCGCTTCTTCGCCTCGGCGCGCAGGCCGCGCATCTCGGCGGCGAAGCCGAGGAACGCGACCACGCTCATGTCGTGGTAGGACGGCGCGGACTCGGGCAGGTAGCCGATGCGCCGGCGCGCCTCGATCGGCTGCGCGGCGACGTCGAAGCCGCACACCGCGACGCGGCCCGCGGTCGGCGGAATGTAGCCGGTGATCATGCGCATCGTCGTGGACTTGCCGGCGCCGTTCGGCCCGAGGAAGCCGAGCACCTCGCCGCGCGCGACCTCGAACGACACGTCGTCGACCGCGGTCTTCGGGCCGAACGTGCGCGTCAGGTGCTCGACCTTGATCATGGGGTCCTCGGTGCCGGATCGAACAGTCGGTCTGCGAATGCTGCGGAGCCCGGCCGGCGTCCCGCCGCCCGGAGACGGCGGCCGCGTGGCCACCGCGCGGGCGCGAAGTTAGGGCAAACCGCGCCGCAAGGCAAGCCCCGCGCGCTCAGGCGGGGCCTGCGCGCAGGCGCGCGGTCGCCGCCGCGTCGACGCTCCCGTCGTCGGACAACGACACGCCGAACCAGTTCAATGCCTGCGCGCGGGTGTAGTAGCCGCGCGCGACGTCGCGCGCCACGAGATCGGGTGCGCGCGTGCGCGGATCGCCGAATCCGCCGCCGCCGGGCGTGGACACTTCCACCACGTCGCCCGCGGCGAGCTCGATGCCCTGGTCCTTCGACAGGTGCGGCGGCCGGTACTCGGCGCCGCCCCGCACGATGCGCACCCGGTTGACGCCCCCGTCCCGCCCGCCGCGAGCGCCCTGCGGGCCGTAGCGGCCGTGGTCCATCACCATCGAGGCGCGCGCCTCGCCGCGCCGCAGCCGGAAGCGGTAGTTCACCCCGAAGCCGCCGCGCTGCGCGCCGGGGCCGCCGGAGCCCTCGTGCAGCGAGTACTCCTCGAACAGCACCGGGTAGTACTGCTCCATCACCTCGATCGGCGTCGTCTTCGAGATCCCGATCGTCGAGCAGCCGTTGGAGATCCCGTCGCCGCGCGCCGAGCCGCCGTAGCCGCCGCCCGAGATCACGTACATCACGTAGGAGCGCCGGCGCGCCGGGTCGTAGCCGCCGACCGAGAGGTTCCCCGAGGTGCCGGCCGGCGCGGCGAACAGCTGCTCCGGGATCGCCTCGACCAGCGCGGCGAAGACCGCCTCGGCGATGCGCTGGCTCACCTCGGCCGCGCAGCCGGAGACCGGCCGCGGATAGCGTGCGTACAGAAAGGTCCCGTCCGGATCGATGATCTCGAGCGGCTCGAAGGTCCCGGCGTTGATCGGCACGTCGGGGAACACGTGCTTGATCGCCAGATAGATCGACGACCGGGTGGTCGCCAGCACGCTGTTCATCGGCCCGCGGCACGGCGGCGACGAGCCGGCCATGTCGAACGTGAGCCGCTCCCCGCGCTTGGTGATGCGCATCGCGATGCGCAGCGGCTCGTCCACCACCCCGTCGGAGTCGACGAACGCCTCGCCCTGGTAGGTGCCGTCGGGGATCGCGGCGATCCGCGCGCGCATCTGCTGGGCGGCGCGCGCCTTCAGCTCGCCGACGGCGCGCTCGACGGTGTCGGCGCCGTAGCGGTCCAGGAGGGCGGTCAGGCGCCGTTCGCCGATCGCGAGCGCCGCGGCCTGCGCCTTGATGTCGCCGATCCGCTGGTCGGCGACGCGGATGTTCGACAGGATGATCGCGAGGATCTCCCGGTCGAGCGCGCCGCGCTTGTAGAGCTTGACCGGCGGCAGGCGCAGCCCCTCCTGCTCCACCTCGGTGGCGTTGGCGGAGAACCCGCCCGGCACGATCCCGCCCACGTCCGGCCAGTGCCCGGTGTTCGCGAGCCAGCACCACAGCGCGCCGCGGTAGAAGAACGGTTTGACGAACTTCACGTCCATCAGGTGCGTGCCGCCGAGGTAGGGATCGTTGACGATGAAGACGTCGCCCTCCTCGAGCGCGACGCGGTCGGCGCGCACCCGCTCGATCACCGCCTGGGTCGAGAACTGCATCGTGCCGACGAACACCGGCAGCCCGAGTTCCCCCTGGGCGATCAGCTCGCCGGAGTCGCGGTGGTAGATGCCGTCGGAGCGGTCCATCGCCTCCGAGATGACCGGGCTGAACGCCGCGCGGCAGAACGCGAGGTCCATCTCGTTGCAGACCTGCTGCAGGCCGCTCTGGATCACCGCGAGGGTGACCGGGTCGATCGCCGCCATGCTCACACCGTCACCAGGAGGTTGCCCACGCGGTCGCGCTCGACGCGGCAGCCCGGCTCGATCAGCGCGGTGCAGTCGAGCTGCTCGATCACCGCCGGGCCTTCGAAGCGCGCTTGCGCCGGCAGCCACTCGCGCCGGTAGACGGGCGTGTCCACCCAGCCGCCGTCGAACCACACGCTGCGCCGCTCGACCTCCGCCGCGCGCAGGCTCGGACGCGGCTCGCCGTGCGCCAGCGCCTCGAGCGCAACCGGCCGCCGCCGGCCGATCGCCGCGGTGTGGAGGTTGACGAGCACCGGCCGGATCTCCTTCAGCTCGACTTCGAACCGTTGCCAGTACGCCGCCTCGAACAGCCGCTGGAGCGCCGCGCGCGACACCTCCACCCCCGGCAGCGCGACGGTGAGGATGTGGCTCTGGCCCTGGAACTGCATGTCGGCGCGGTGCACGAAGTCGATGCGCTCGACGGCGACGCGCTCGTGCTCGATGGTGGCGCGTCCCGCGGCGATCTGTTCGGCGAGCACGCGCTGCACCAGGTCGTCGGCCACCTCCGGCAGCGGGCGGTTCACCGTGCGCACGAAGTCGTGCCGCACGTCCGCCACCGCGCACCCGAGCGCGTTGGTGAGGCCGGGCCGCGCCGGGATGAGCACCTTCGGGATGGCGAGCTCGCGCGCGAGCGCGACCGCGTGCAGCGGCCCGGCGCCGCCGAACGCGAGCAGCGCGAAGTCGCGCGGGTCGTGCCCGCGCGCGAGGCTCACCATGCGGATCGCGCCCGCCATGCGGTCGTTGGCGATCCGGATCACCGCCGCGGCGGCCTGGTCGGCGCCGAGCCCGAGCCGCGCTCCCACCTGCTCCTCGATCAGGGCGCGCAGCCGCGCGAGCGGCACCGGCCGCTCGACCGCGAGCAGCCCCTTGGGGTTCAGGCGGCCGAGCGCGAGGTTGGCGTCGGTGATCGTCACGCGCTCGCCGCCGCGCCCGTAGCAGATCGGCCCGGGCGCCGCGCCGGCGCTCTCGGGCCCGACCTGGAGCATTCCCGCCGCGTTGATGCGCGCGATCGAGCCGCCGCCGGCGCCGATCGTGTGCACGTCCACCATCGGCACGTGGATCGGCAGCGCGTACTCGAGCTCGAGCTCGGTGGACACTTCCGGCCGGCCGTCGCGGATCAGCGCGACGTCGGTCGAAGTGCCGCCCATGTCGTAGGTGACGACGTTCGGGATGCCCGAGCGCGTCGCCGTGTACGCCGCGGCGATCACGCCCGAGGCCGGCCCGGACATCACGGTGTTGACCGCGGCCTCGGCGGCGATGCCGGCCGCGACCGTCCCGCCGTTGCCCTGCATCACCAGCAGCTCGGCGCCGAACCCGCGCCCGGAGAGCTCGCCCTGCAGCCGCTCCAGGTAGCGATGGAGCACCGGCTGCACCGCCGCGTTGACCGCCGCGGTCACGCCCCGCTCGTACTCGCGGTACTCGGAGAGGAGCGCGTGCCCGAGCGTCACGTGGCCGTTGCGCCACAGCCCGCGCACGATTTCGCCCGCCCGCCGCTCGTGCGCCGGGTTGATGTAGCTGTGCAGGAAATGGATGACGACCGACTCGGCGCCGAGCTCGAGCAGGCGCCGCGCCGCGCGCGCCACGCCCTCCTCGTCGAGCGGCCGGACCACCGCGCCGTCGGCGTCGACGCGCTCGTCGACCTCGAGCCGCAGCTCGCGCTCGATCAGCGGCCGGAAGGCGCCGAGCAGCCCGTAGGGTTGCGGCCGGGTGCGCCGGCCGAGCTCGAGCACGTCGCGGAAGCCGCGCGTGGTGATCAGCCCGACGCGCGCGATCCTGCGCTCGAGCATCGCGTTGGTGGTGGTGGTGGTCCCGTGCACGATCGCGCCGAGGCGCTCCAGCCCCACGCCGGTGTCCCCGAGGGCGGCGAGCACCCCGAAAGCCTGGTTGTCGGCGCTGGTGGGGACTTTCGCGAGCCGCACCTCCCCGCTCGCCTCGTCCACGAGGACGAGGTCGGTGAAGGTGCCGCCGACGTCGATGCCTGCGATCCGGGTCATACCGCGAGGTACTGGGCGCGCACGTCCTCGTTCGCCGCCAGCGCCGCCATCGTGCCGGCGAACCGGATGCGGCCCTTTTCGATGATATACGCGCGGTCCGACACCTCGGTCGCGAAGTGCAGGTTCTGCTCCGAGAGCAGCACCGACAGCCCCTCGGCCTTCAGGCTGCGGATCGCGGCGGCCATCTGGTCGACGATCACCGGGGCGAGCCCCTCGGAGGGCTCGTCGAGCAGGATGCACGACGGGTTGCCCATGAGCGTGCGCGCGATCGTCAGCATCTGCTGCTCGCCGCCGGAGATGCGCCCGCCCGGGCGGTCGGTCATCTCGGCCAGGTTGGGGAAGAGGCTGAACAGGCGCTCCGGTGTCCACGCCGGTGCGCCCGCGCGCGGCGCCTGGCGGCCGACCTCCAGGTTTTCCATCACCGTGAGCTCGGTGAAGATGCGCCGGTCCTCCGGCACGTACCCGAGCCCGAGCCCGGCGATCTCGTACGGCTCCATCCGCTCGATGCGCCGCCCCGCGAACTCGATCTCGCCGCCCGCCGCGCGCACGAGCCCCATGATGCACTTCAGCGTGGTCGACTTGCCGGCGCCGTTGCGCCCGAGCAGCACCACCACCTCGCCCGTGCCGACCGCGAGCGACAGGTCGGCGAGGATGTGCGCGCGGCCGTAGTAGGCGTCGAGGTGCCGGACGGCGAGCATCAGTGCGCTCCGCGCGAGCCGAGATAGACCTGCTGCACCTGCGCGCTGGCGCGCACCTCGGCCGGCGCGCCGGCCGCGATCAGCCGCCCGCGGTTGAGCACGATGATGCGGTCGGCGTGCGCGAACACGACGTCCATGTCGTGCTCGGTGAACAGCACCGCGATGCGGCGCTCGCGCACGATCTCCGCGGTGAGGGCCATGAGCGCGATGCGCTCCTGCGGCGCCATGCCGGCGGTCGGCTCGTCCATCAGCAGCAGCCGCGGCTCGTTGGCGAGCGCCACCGCGAGCTCCACCCGCTTCAGGTCGCCGTAGGCGAGCACCGAGCACGCGCGCCCGGCCTGCTCCAGCATGCCGACGCGCCCGAGCAGGCGATCGGCCTCCTCGCGGTACAGGCGCGCCGTCGGACGCCACCACTCGCGCAGCCGGCGGCGGTGGGAGACGAGCGCCATCTGCACGTTCTCGCGCACCGTCATCGAGGCGAAGGTCGCGGTGATCTGGAACGTGCGCCCGACCCCCAGGCGCCAGACCGCGCGCGGCGCGAGCCCGAGCAGCTCGCGCCCCTCGAAGCGCACGCTGCCGCCGTCGGCGGCGAGCTGGCCGTTCAGCATGTTGAAGCAGGTCGTCTTGCCCGCGCCGTTCGGGCCGATGAGCGCGAGCAGCTCCCCCGCGGCGAGCTCGAAGCTCACCTCGCGCACGGCGTGCACGCCGCCGAACGACTTCGCGAGGCGGGAGACGACCAGGACGGCGCTCACCGCTGCTCCCGCGCGCCGGACCAGGCGCGCAGCGCGCCCACGATCCCCTGCGGGAACGCGAGCACCAGCACCAGGATGGCGCCGCCGAGCACCGCGCGCCAGTAGTCGGTGCCGCGCGCGACGAGGTCCTGCAGCCAGGTGAACAGCGCCGCGCCGACCACCGGACCGCTCAGCGTCTGCACCCCGCCGAGCAGCACCATCACCAGCGCGTCGATGGAGCGCGACACCGCCATGGTGGAGTCGGGCGAGATGCTGCCCTTCGAGAAGGCGTAGAGCCCGCCCGCGAGGCCGGCGCATGCGCCCGCCACGACGAAGCCGGCCCACTGCACGCGCCGCACGTCGATGCCGATCGCGTCCGCGCGCAGGGGCGAGTCGCGCCCGGCGCGCAGCGCGTAGCCGAAGGGCGCGAACAGCATCCGGCGCAGCAGCCAGATCGCCCCGCCGCAGAGCGCGAGCGCGAGCAGGTAGTACGCGGGCCTGGGCGCGAGCCAGGGCGCGGGCCAGACCCCGACGATGCCGTTCGAGCCGCCGGTGAAGGCGTCCCACTGGAACACGATCGACCACGCGATCTGGGCGAACGCGAGCGTGAGCATCGCGAGGTACACGCCCGAGAGCCGCACGCAGAACCAGCCGAACACGGCCGCGCCCGCGGCGGCGACCAGCGGCGCGGCGATCAGCGCCGCCTCCATGGGCCAGCCGGCCGCCTTCAGCAGCAGCCCGGCGCCGTAGGCCCCCAGGCCGAGGTAGGCCGCGTGCCCGAACGAGACCATGCCGCCGGGGCCCATGAGGAAGTGCAGGCTCGCGGCGAAGAGCGCGAACACCAGGATGTCGATCATGAGGACGAGCGTGTAGCCGGTCGTCGCGAGCGGCAGCGCGGCGAGCGCCGCCAGCCCCACGATCGCGGCGCTGCGCAGTGCCCGCCCGGCCGGCCGCAGCGGCTGCTCGACGTGCGCCGCGGCGACGCGCTGCAGCCCGTGCGGCCGCCCGAGCAGGCCCTGCGGCCGCAGCACCAGGACGATCGCCATCACGATGAACTCGGCCACCAGCGTCAGCTTCGAGAACGCGAAGGTCGTGCCGAAGAGCTCGACCGTGCCGACGCCGACGCAGTAGGCCTTGATCAGCCCGATGATCACCGCGGCGAGGAACGCCCCCGGAATGCTCCCGAGCCCGCCCACCACGACCACCACGAACGCGTCCGAGATGGCGGCGAGGTCGAGGAAGAGCTGCGCCGGCTCGCGCGGGATCTGCAGCGCGCCGCCGAGCCCGGCGAGGAACGCGCCGAGCGCGAACACCCCGGTGAAGAGCCACTTCTGGTTCACCCCGAGCGCGCCCACCATCTCGCGGTCCTGCGTCGCGGCGCGCACGAGCGTGCCCCAGCGCGTGCGGTTGAGGAGCAGCCACAGCGCGCCGAGCACCGCCGGGCCGATCGCGATGAGCGCGAGGTCGTACTGCGGGAAGGGCTTGCCGAAGAGCTCGACCGAGCCGCGCAGGCCGGGCGCGCGCGGGCCGAGCAGGTCCTCCGCGCCCCAGGCCCAGAGCACCGCGTCCTTGATGACGAGCGTGAGCGCAAAGGTGGCGAGCAGCTGGAACAGCTCGGGGACGTGGTAGATGCGCCGCAGGATCAGCATCTCGATCAGCGCGCCGACCACCGCGACCGCGAGCGCCGCACCGGCGATCCCGCCCCAGAACCCGAGCGGCGTGACGCCGAGCCGCTCGATCAGGCTGTAGGCGGCATACAGCCCGAGCATGTACAGCGCCCCGTGCGCGAAGTTGACGATGCGCGTGACGCCGAAGATGAGCGACAGGCCCACCGCCACCAGGAACAGCGTGGAGGCGCTCGCGAGCCCGTTCAGGGTCTGGATGAAGAACGAGGACAGCATGGTGTGGCGCGGCGGATGGCGCGTGGTACCCGCTGCCGGCCGGGGCGCGCGCGCCCCGATCCAACGAAAAGGGACAGGTCGCCCTGTCCCCCGCGTGCGCCGCGCGCAGCGCTCAGTCCGCCGGCCGCATCTTCTTCACCTCGGCATCCGACGGGAGGAACTTCGCCCCGTCCGCATACGACCAGGAGGTCATCACCCCCTTGCCGTCCTTGAGCCCGATCCGGCCCACGTAGGCGCCCATCGTCGACTGGTGGTCGAGCGCGCGGTAGGTGATCTTGCCGAGCGGGGTGTCGACCTGCAGCCCCTTCATCGCGGCCACCAGCTTCTCGTTGTCGAGGCTGCCCGCCTTCTTCATCGCGTCCACCGCGCTCATGACCGTCGAATAGCCGACCACCGAACCGAGGCGCGGGTAGTCGTTCCAGCGCTTCTGGTAGGCGGTCAGGAACTTCTTGTGCTCCGGCGTGTTGATCGAGCTCCACGGGTAGCCGGTCACGTACCAGCCGCTCGGCGTCTCGTCCTTGAGCGGATCGAGGTACTCCGGCTCCCCGGCGAGCAGGTTGAACACCTCGCGCCCCTTGAACAGTCCGCGCGTGTTGCCCTCGCGCACGAAGCGCGTGAGGTCGGGGCCGAAGAGCGACGAGAAGATCGCGTCCGGCTTCGCGTCGGCGATCGCCTGCACCACCGCGCCCGCGTCGATCTTGCCGAGCGGGACGGCCTGCTCGGTCACGAAATCGACGTCGGGCTGGGCCTTCTTCAGGAGCTCCTTGAAGGCGCGCGTCGCCGACTGCCCGTACTCGTAGTTCGGGTA
>JAGVSZ010000178.1 GCA_019137045.1 Betaproteobacteria bacterium | reverse complement strand
CCGAGATCAGCTCGACGGAGAAGTTCAACAAGCTGCGCGCCCTGCCCTTCTTCCGCGAGTTCCGCGACGCCGAGCTCTGGGAGGTGCTGCGCGGCGCCATCTGGGAAGTCCACGCCCGCGACGAGAACCTGCTGCTCGAGGGCGAGATCGGCCAGGCGTTCTTCATCATCGTCGCGGGGCAGGTGAAGGTGGTGAAGGACGGCAAGCTCCTCAACGTCCTCAAGGAAGGCGACTGCTTCGGCGAGATGGCCTACCTCTCCGGGGACCGCGCGCGGCGCTCCGCCTCGATCATCTCCGTGTCCGAGGTGCACCTCCTCAAGATCCAGGCGACGCACCTCGAGAGCCTCACCGAGGGCTGCCAGCTGCGCTTCAACCGCGAGTTCCTGAGGACGCTCATCGAGCGCCTCAGCTGGACCACCTCCGTCCTCGCGCAGTTCCGCCGCTAGGGCGGCCCCCCCCCCGCTCAGGCGCGGGAGAAAGCGCGCCAGCGCGCGGCGCTGCGCATGCGCGAGCTCACGGGGCGAAGCACGCGGTACTCGCCCGTGCCGCAGAAGGCGGCGTAGTCTCGCGACGGCAGCGCGTGCCCGACCCAGCGGTAGCCGGGGACCGGCTCGGGCGCGGGCTCCGGCGGCTCGTGGAGCGCGCGCCGCGCGGCGGCCACCGTGAGGGCGGCGTGGGTCTTGCCCGCGAGCACGACGAAGGCCGCGCCGAGCGCCGGCGCGATGTCGTGGAAGACATGCCAGCGCCCGTCCATGAGGGGCTTGAGGACCGGGTCGGTCACCAGCATCTCGCCCGCCACCCAGCCCAGCACGCCGCCGCCCACGGTCACGATGACCGGGAAGCGCGTCATCAGCTTGAGGACGAGGGTGCTGCCGTAGACGATGATGGGGATGCTGATGCCCAGCCCGATCACGAGCAGCGCGACGCTGCCCTTGGCGGCGGCGGCCACGCCCAGCACGTTGTCCAGGCTCATGATGAAGTCGGCGACGATGATCGTCTTGATGGCCGCCCACAGGTGCGCGGCGCCGTCGATCTCCGCCTCGCCGTCGTCGGGCGCGAGCATCTGGATGCCGATCCAGGCGAGCAGCACGGCGCCCACGAGCTTGAGGAAGGGAAGCCCCAGCAGCAGCACCGCGAAGTAGGTGAGCACGACGCGCAGGAAGATCGCGCCGAAGCTGCCGAAGAGGATCGCCTGCTTCTGCTGCCGCGCGGGCAGCGAGCGGCTCGCGAGCGCGATCACCACCGCGTTGTCGCCGCTCAGGACGATGTTGATCATGATGATCTGGGCGAGCGTCACCCAGAACGCGCTCGTTGCGAACATCTCCATGGCGGTCTCCTCCCCGGCGCTTGGCTTGTCGTGCCGGTGACGCCCGAGGCTACGCGCGCGCCCTGACGGCCCGCTTTCCGCAGGCTGACGGGAAGCGGGCGCCCGGCTGAACGGCGCCTTACGAAGCCGGCGGGAGGGTGAGGCTGAAGGTGTTGCCGACGCCGTCGGCGTCGTCGGAGAGCGAGATGGCGCCGCCGTGCAGGCGCGCGATCTCCTGGGCGATGGCGAGCCCCAGGCCGCTGCCGTCCTGCCCGGTGCCGAGCAGCCGGTGGAAGCGCTGGAAGACCCGCTCGCGCTCGTCGGGCGGGATGCCCGGCCCGTCGTCGTTCACGTCGACCGTGGGCCGCGGGGAGGCCGCCACGCGCACGGTGACGCGCCCGCCGTCGCGCGTGTAACGCACGGCGTTGTCGAGCAGGTTGTCGAGGAGCTCGCGCAGCCGCAGCGCGTCGCCGCGGATCGCGACCGGCGCCGCCGCGCCCTCGAAGCCCAGGTCGATCCCCTTCTTCAGGGCCTCCGGGACCCATTCCGTGGCGGCTTCCAGCGCGAGCGCGTTGAGGTCCAGCGCGACGAGCGTCACCCGCGCCGCGGCCTCGGGTTCGTTCCTCGCGAGCGACAGCAATTGCGAGACCACGCGCGAGAGCCGCTCGAGGCCGGCGCCCGCCTTGCCGAGCGCCTCGCGCAGCCGCGTCGGGTCGTCCTCGCGCGCGGCCAGCTCCAGCTGCGTGCGCAGCGCCGTGATCGGCGTCTTCAGCTGGTGCGCGGCGTCGCTGATGAACCGGTTCTGGATGGTGAGCGCGCGGTCGAGGTCGGCCACCAGCCGGTTGATCGCCTCCAGGAGCGGGCGCACCTCGCCGGGCACGCCCTCCACCGCGAGCGGGCGCCAGTCGCCCCAGGGCCGCGAGGCGAGCGTGCGCCGCAGCCGCTCAAGGGGGGCGAGGCCGTGCACGACGCCCACCCAGACCACGAGGCAGGCCACCGCCACGAGCAGCGCCTCGGGGACCAGCACGCCCACGAGGATCTCGCGCGCCAGCGCCTCGCGCTTGCGCAGCGTCTCGGCGACGCGCACCACGGCCGCGGGCCGCCCCGAGGCCCCGTCCGCGTCGACCCGCAGCTCCACCACGCGCACCGGCTCTCCCCCGGCCGCGCCGTCGTAGAAGGCCTCCTTCGCGGCGGCGGGCGGGCCGGCCGCGAGCCGCTCGCCGGCGACCGCGCGGCCGTCCTGCGTCGACACGTCGAAGCGGATGCGGTCCACCGGGTCGCCGAGGAGGATCGCCTGCGCCTCCGCCGTGAGGTCGAGGGCGAGCCCGCCCG